>JBEKJX010000093.1:0-9620 GCA_050011015.1 Smithella sp. | reverse complement strand
GATGCGTAAAAGAAAAACATATCTTTCTGGATTTAAACGATCTTGCCGGGAAGATTATATTCAGAAGTGAAGATGGGAAAAATATCATCGAATGTCCGCAATTACACTTGTGGCTTTCTTGTCTGAGATCATCACCCTGCGTGGGAGATCCCGGTGATAATAAACCTTTAATCCTGTGCGAAAATGGACGTCTTTATTTGCAGCGCTACTGGCAATATGAAAAAGATGTGGCGGAATATATTTTCATCAGCATTTCCGGAAACAAGGAAATAAAATTAGATAAATCAGAACTTCAAAAAAAACTGCAGCTGTATTTTAATGAAAATGATGAAGGGAAGACCAACTGGCAGAAAGTCGCCGCTGTTGCCGCTCTGTTGAAAAAAATTCTCGTGATCAGCGGCAGTCCCGGGACCGGAAAAACAACGGCAATTACAAAGATTATGGCTTTGATTCTGGATGTTAGTGACAGGCCTCTACGGATTGCTCTGGCTGCGCCTACCGGCAAGGCTGCCGCACGCCTTCAGGAATCGGTCAATAAAATGAAAGAAAAATTAAATGGTCCCGCGTCGGTAAAAGAGATGATACCGGGCACGGCGCAAACCATTCATCGTCTTTTAGGTTCAATAAGTTATTCGCCTTATTTCCGGTTTAATAAAGAAAATCCTCTGTCTTACGATCTCGTTGTAATTGATGAAGCCTCGATGGTGGATTTACCTTTGCTGGCAAAATTAATTGCTGCTTTGCCTTTGGGGGCCTGTTTGATTTTGCTGGGGGACAGGGATCAGTTGGCATCGGTTGAAGTCGGGGCAGTTTTGGGAGATATTTGCTCCCAGGGTGCTCCCAATGTTTTTTCTGCCGGATTTGCCCGGCAGATTGCATGGCTCTCCGGGGAAGAGATTGCATCAGATAATACGCCTTCGGGACTTCAGGACAATATTATCCATTTGCAGAAAAATTATAGGTTTCCTGAGGAAAGCGGAATCGGTCTTTTGAGCCGCGCTGTCAAAAACGGTGAATCACTGGCGGCAATGGATTTGCTTAAATCGGGGAAATACGCGGAAGTTCATTGGACTGAATTAATCGAAAGCGCGAAATTGTGGAAACAATTTGGCGAAATAGTTGTCGAAAATTATAAAGAATACATGGAAGCGGCAATTTCCGGTGAAGTTATAGCGGAAAACATTTTTAATTTTTTCGGAAGATTCCGTATCCTCTGCGCTTTGCGCGTGGGAATTTGGGGCATGGAAAGAATAAATTATTATGTAGAGAAAGTTTTCCGTGATGCCGGGCTTATTAAATCGAGGGATATTTTTTATGAAGGAATGCCGGTTATGATTTTGCAGAATGATTACCGTTTGCGTTTATTTAACGGCGATGTAGGCATTATCCTGAAGGACCCTGAAGAAAAAAATCAACTGCGGGTATTTTTCCTTGATGAGCAAAATACGGTGAGAAAATATTTGCCGTCGAGGTTGCCTCAATATGAAACGGCCTGGGCTATGACTGTCCATAAAAGCCAGGGATCGGAATTTAAAAAAGTACTGTTTGTTTTGTCCGACAGCGATGTTCCCCTTATCACGAGAGAGCTTATTTATACAGGACTTACACGTGCCAGCAAATATGTGGATATATGGGCTGGTGAAAACTTGTTGACAAGAGCAATTTTAAGACGTATTTCCCGTCAATCCGGTTTTGCCGATGCCATGCTTCAATCAAGAAGATATAATGAGAAATAATAAAAGACGTTCACCGGCAACTATGATTTTCATTCCCTTATTGTTGGTTTCATCCGGAAAAAATCCGCATTCATGTTTTTAGCTTGACTGTTCAAATATTTTTTTATTATAACTTATCGTCGCTGAATTATATTGTCTCTCCTTTGAAAGGGACTGTTTATGTCGGAAAAAGAATTGCTTGAACCACGTAAGAAACCGTCTCAAGAGCGATCGCGTAAAACCATGGCCGCGATTTACGAGGCCGCGGTTCATATTTTTGCCGATATCGGATACGCGGATGCTACCACGGATCAGATAGCTGAAAAGGCAGGGGTTTCGATAGGAACTCTCTACCATTATTTTTCCGGCAAAGAGGCCATATTGTATGGTCTGTGGGAGAGGCACATGGATCAAATTAAAACCCTGACGCAAGATATAGAGAAGGATATACGGAGGCAGGGTTTTTTTGATCGCGGAATTGTCCCGATTCTAATGCACCTGGTTCTGGAACTTGTCAGTTATGACAATATGCAGAACCGGTTGTTTGTCAGCCCCATCGGCCTGCCCGACACCATTCTTCAAAAACGCAGAGAACTTGGTCTCTATATAGAATCAGCCATGGAAGCAGTCTTTCGTGATGTTACCAACGTGCGCATTGAGAATCATAAAATTGGCGTACATATTATCTGGGCGACAGTACAAGCTGTGATTCACGATTACATCCTCCTGGCTCCGAATGAAATCAAAGAGGAAGACTTGCTTGCCGAGTTGTCCGATATGCTGAGCCGCTATGTTTTTACCGACGACGCGGAAGAAATTATTACCGCAAAGAAGAAGATAGAATAAGTAAGCTTTTTAAATTTATTGTTGAATTCATAAGCGATCAAAACCCTTCGCGTGTGACGGGTTAATCGGGCGAATATATAAGTATAATATTCCTTAATAATCAAAGCCTCTTTGCGGCTGGCCGCGGAGAGGCTTTGATTATATACCGGTCATGAGGATATATCCGGTTTAGAATAATTCAGCTATCGGTAACATCAGCACGCACTTACGCTTCCTTCGGCCCGATTTCCTTCATGAGAAAAGCCACAACAAAGGCCACACAGAAAAGCACGGTGATCAACGTCATATTGAAGCAAAGCACGATGGGAATGCCGCTTATCTGACCGCAAAGCATCAGGATGCCGTTGGAAGTAGCTTCCGGTACGGGATGGGTTTTTTCCACCGCGTAGGTCAACCCGACCGGCAACGCCGGTATGAGGAAGAAGCCGAATACGAAGCCGCAGATGCCCAGAAGGACAATCGAAGATAAAAATTGCAGCAGCAATGTAAGGGGTATGGCCATTCCTGCCGCCAGTATCAGGAATATTTTTCTTTTGTGATATTTATCCGACAGGGCGGAGATGATTACCGCTCCGAAGATGCCGCCGACGACGATCAGTCCGCCCACGATGCCCGGGGCCAGGGTGGAATCGTAGTCCAGGGTGCGGTTTTTAAACATAGTATCTATCATCGTTAATATGGCATTAAATGTCCCCAGTCCAATGAAAAACATTATCATCAGGAAGATAAAATCCTTATTTTTAAAGAGCGATTTAAGCCCGATGGTCATGGTCACTTTTTTTTCAGCGGCTATAGGGTTGGGCGGCACCAGCGGCTTTTCCCTGAAGAAGAGAAAGAAAAGGATAGCGGAAGCGAGCGATGGTATTCCATAAATGGTGAGGATGGCCTCGATTCCCTGTCGGGTATTGCCGCCTGCCGCCCGGCAATGCGTGAGAATAAATCCCGGAGTGAACAGGACGATGGTCAAACCGACAAAGATCGACATGGTAAGCAGTCCCGAAGCCAGCGTCTCTTCCTTTTCCGGGAACCAGTTCCCGGACAGCTTGGTGAACGCGTTGAGCACGAAAGGTTGTGCCACAGCGCACCCTATCATGCATACAAGGAGCCAGCCGTATGTGGGCGCGAAGATGCGCATAAATCCGCATACACCGGTGAGAATAACGCCGATGGCCGTACCCCACTTAAGTCCCCAGTTATCTATGCACCAGGCGGCGGGAATGGCCAGGGGAAGCCATGAGAACATGGCCAGCATGGCCAGTAAATCAATCATATCGACATTGCCGCCGGAGTATACGGCAGCCGCGTCTCTGGCGATGGGCGCGAAAGTCATCCACGTGATCTGGGACATTGCGGTGACCAGCATGAAAACACCCAGCACCACCCATCTGTATGGAGATACAACCGGTTGAATATTTTGTTCCATAACGTCATTACCTCTCTGATCGATCATTTATATATTAATTCCCGTTAATGGATTTGAGAATAATATAAAGTTGTTTCCCGAAAGGATATTCTTTCCTCCTGCGACGCACGCGAAATCTACATCATTTTCACGACAATCAAGACACCGAAAATCACGCACCAGAGATTTATAAAAGCATTGAGTATCATGTCCATGACGGAGATGCTGTACATGCCGTTCTGGAGATTGAAACTGATATCCAAAACCCCCAGGAACACCATCGCCCCGCCGCCGGCCACGAGAAGCGTATTGCCGTGCGCTCCGCCGGTCATGTACAATACGGAACCGGCGATCAACACAATGGCCAGGATAATGTCGGGAACCGGAAAGGAATGCTCATAGACAAAATAGCCGTCCGGCGGATTTTCCGGAGCCAGGCCTATCGTGAAAAATCCGATCCAGAAGAGCACAAGCCCCGCTGCTGTTATGATGCTAAGTATTGGAATGGTATTGCCGCTTAGTAAGTTACTCATGGTTCATCCTCCTTCTATTTATGATTTTTCTGATAAGTCTGTTTCTTTTTTTCTCCTTCTTTTTCCAATATTCTCCAGATGGGAGGGATTGCCCAGGGAATGCAGGTGAGCAATTTAGGCAGCGTCGATGAAAATGACGGAACATAGGATTCGATCTTTCGTCCCGTGATCGCGCGGTATACCGCCCGGGCCACAGCCTCGGGCTTTTGCGGTGAGCTCAGGAAGGTGAGGGGCGATCCGTCGTGTTGGGCCTCGTAGCGCAGCATGGGAGTATCGATGGAATCGGGGAAAACCGTTCCCACGAAAATATCGTGCTTCCTGAGCTCTATGTTCAGAGTGAGATTAAATCCCCTGAGCGCGAACTTGGTGGCGCTGTAAACAGCACTGTGCGTTTCGGGGACAATTCCCGCCAGCGATGATATCGTGATTATATACCCTCCGCCTTTTTGCTTCAGGGGATCGATGATGGCCCTGGTAAAATTCATGGCCCCCACCTGATTGATCATGATTTGCCGGTCCATGTCGTCATAGGTACAGTTTTCGAAAAGGGAGGGAATGATGATTCCGGCATTGTTGACCAGGATATCGATCCCGCCGAAATGCTTACTGGCCTTTTCTATTGCGCCTTGAATGTCGCTGCGATTAGTGATATCGCAACGGACCTGCAGTGCCTGCTGCGTAAGGAGGCCGGCCGTGCCGGAGAGACCGTCCTCGTTGATGTCGCAAAGTACGCACCTTATTCCCTTTGCGTCAAAGAGCCGGGCGATGGCGGTGCCTATTCCGCCCGCGGCGCCGGTGATGATGGCAACCGATCCCTCAATGGCTTTTTTCATTATACCCCCTTTTTCTGAACTTTCCGTATGCTCATATCCATGACGTATTCCGCCAGCCATGGGCAGAGCCGTTTTATGATATAAGTGAGCTTCCCGTCCATGTTGGGGATGATCATGAAAGTTCCCTTGCGGATATTTTTGATAAGTTCCCGGGCCACATCATCCGGGGACATGAGTTTTGCGCTGGCGGAGATCGCCTTTGTCTCCTCGGGTTTTGTCTTGTTTTCCTCCGAGAAACCGGGCGTGTCCGTGTCGGGCGGACACAGTACCTGCACAGCGATGTTAAACTTTTTTAGTTCACTCTTCAAAGCCTCGGAAAAACCGACGATGGCGAATTTGGACGCGCTGTAATCGGTATATCCGAAAACACCGAGAAAACCGCACATGGACGAGGTATTGACGATGACGCCCCCTTTCTTTTTCATGACAGGTATCAATGCCTGGCAGGTGTTCCAGATGCCATACATATTGATGCGCATGGTTTCGTCAAACTGCTCGAAGGATATATTTTCAAAATACCGGGGGTAGGCGCGGCCCGCGCAGTTGATAAGCAGGTCCGGAATGCCGAAATCATTTATGGCCTGGGTGATGATCTTTTTCACCGCCGCATTGTCGGAAACATCAAGCGGCATGAAACCGATGCGCTGTGTGCCGCTTTTCCTGTTTTTTTCAATCAGTGCGGCTGCCTCTTCGAGACGCTTATTATTACGGGAAAAGATCATGACATGAGCTCCTTCCGACGCCAGAAGCTTTGCCGTCGAGAGGCCGATACCGCTGGAGCCTCCCGGGATAAACGCCGTTTTTCCATTAAATTCCTTCATGTGCACCCTCCTTATAATGTTTGTTATTAGCTCCTTAACGCTTGATTTCGAGTCTTGAAGCTCTCCACGGCAAGCCATGGAGAATCTTCGATTCTCAGGGGAAATTATAATTACATCTTCGCTTACTTTGCAGCAAGCAAAGGTGTTTGCGCTTGCTGCCGAATTCAGGGTCACCTTATTTTTGTTTAAGCGTCTTGAGATCCAGGGTTTTTAACCATTTCATGGTTGCGTTCATACCGTCCTTGTACGATATCTTCGGTTTCCATCCCAGTTCCCGCTGGGCCTTGTCGATACTGAAACGAAAACGCGACCCCAGGTTTTTCACTGTATAAGTCGTCAGAAGCGGTCTTGTTTTAATCCCTAAGGTCTTCCATATAAGCTCCATGATCCATGACGCCGCGTATGCGAGACCGTAGGGGATATGTGTAGTAATGGGCGGAACACCCAGCGCCCGCGCGATTTCAGCGCAGAATTCCTGCAGCGTCGTATATTCTCCGTCATGAACAAGATATCCATTACCCACGGCGCGCGGGTCCTCTGATATGAGCAACAGGAGGTCCACCAGATTGTCGATATAAGTCGGCCATACCAGAGCATCCCGGCGCCAGAAAATAAGTTCTTTTTTGATAATGGAGTCGGCCAGAAGCGGCACGAAGGTCTGGTCTCCCTCTCCGAAGACCCAGCAGGGATATACCATAGTAACGGGGAGACCCTTCTCTTTGTGGTATCGCCACATGATCTTTTCCGATTGTATTTTATAATCGGGATAGGGTTCGTTCCAGGGGCAGAGAGGAAAACTCTCATCCATTACTTTGTCTTCAATGATGCCGAAGACATCGCAGGTACTCATATCCACAAACCGCGAGACCCCGGCTTCTGTCGCCGCCCTGCACATGTTTTCCGCACCACCGACTGTGACCTCCTGAAAGAGGCTCTTGGGCGCCCAGTCCGTAACCACAGCCGCGCAGTGAAATACGATTTCTATGCCTTCCATGGCCTTTCTGATCGAATGATAGTCACACACGTTTCCCTGGACAACATCAACTCCCCGTTCCTTAAGCGAAGCAGCGCCCGGATCGCCGGGGAGCACCATTGCTCGCACACGGTTGCCCTTCGCCAGGTTCCCCTTGACAAGGTTACCGCCGATAAAACCCGTCGCCCCTGTAATTAACACGTTTTTCATGACTGCCTCCTTATATGTATTTATTAATTCGCCTTCAGTATCTTGCTTACCGCCTTGAGCATGAATGCAATTTTCTTTTTTTCCGGGACATCTTTCTTTTCATGCATGAACGCGAGAAGCCTTTTGCGATAATGAACCGATACTGTGGAGTAGCTGTAGAGAATGATGAGATTATCGATAAAGTAGACCGTTGACCATATGTCCACGGAACTTTTGATTTCCCCTCTCGAGACGGCATTGGTCAAAAGCTCCGTGAGGAAATCCCTCCCGATTATTTCCAAATCGACAGATTTTTTTTCCGCAAAGTTGTTAAGGGTGCAGGTGCCCAGGTCCAGATAGATGGATATGATAAAGCCCATGTCCCCGGCCATGCGATTGATCCCGGTAAATATCGCGTTCAGCGTAGGGAGCACCGGCCTGTCCGTTTCAAACTGCCGGTAGAGGCCATTGACCAGATCAATACCGTAATCGATGATGGAGAGGAACAGATCCTCTTTGTTTTTGAAATACTTGTAAAGAGCGCCGTTGGAAATGCCGGCATTCTTGCAGATGTCGGATATCGAAGCATGGTGATATCCTTCTGTGGCGAAAATTTCCGCGGCTGCATTCAGGATAAAAAGCCGTTTTTCATCCGGAAGTTTAAGAAATGTGTTCTTCATGAAAGCACCAGTAGAGAGTGACCGTTTACTCTCTACATTCCACATCCGAATTTAAAAGTCAAGATGAATATTTACGCGGCTCCGGACGGGAGGGCTTTAGTGAAGAAAATTCTTCCGGCGGGATAATGGCTGTCTTATTCATTAAGGAAATTTCCTGTTTGGCCGGGCGCGGTTTGCGCAAACCTTACAAGAAAATATCGCTTCTTATAATGGATTTAGAGCCCATCATCGGGAATCCGATTGTAAAGTACACATGAGGTCGGCCGTCAATAGCGGACACTAAATATTTCATGCGTCTGCTTTAACGTTAACTCCGGCGATAACGTCTTTAATACAACAGGTTGCAGGGCGGGAACTGCTTAAAAATTTACTTAAAATAATCTTTCCATAAATCTTGACAATTATGATGCAATCCATTAGCCTACCAACTTAAATTTGAAGGCAGAGGCAAGGGCGGCATAATTGCTTAAATGCGTTTAAAGGGGGATAATAATGATAGGTACGCTTATTACTACGCATGGCAACCTGGGAGATGAATTAATAAAATCCGCAGAGTTAATTAAGGGACCTTTAGAAGATACGTTACATATTTGCATTGACCAGACAAAAGATGTTGAAGATTTAAAAAAAGAAATCAGCAGCGCTATAAAAAAACTGGATAAAGGCAAGGGTGTATTGATTTTGACGGATCTTTTTGGCGGGACGCCTTCCAATATTTCTCTTTCTTTTATAAAAGAAGGAAAAGTCGAAGTTCTTACAGGCGTCAATTTACCCATGGTGCTCAAATTGTCGGAAGCCAAACAAGATATGACCTTGAAGGAATTTGCCTGCCTTATTAAAAATTACGGCGAAAAAAATATTATGTTAGCCAGCGAAATTTTAAACAAGAAAGCTAATAGGTAATTCATTGGCAAAAGATTTGAATATAGTATTGGTTCGAGTTGACAGCAGACTTGTCCATGGTCAAATATTAGAAGCATGGGTGCCCTTCGTTAAGGCGAAATGCATTATTGTTGTTGACGACAAAGTAGCCGCTGATTCTTTTTTTGAGACAGTAATCAGAATGGCCGTGCCCAGCGAAATTGAAGTCATTATCAGTTCTGTAGATGATTTTGTCCAGAATTATACTTACACTCATGGCAGTGGAAAGAAAACGATAGTGTTGTTTAGCAATATTGCCGATGCCTGCGATGCTTTTGAGCGGGGATTTCATTTTGATAGATTAAATATAGGCAATATTTATAATAATGAATACAAGATTTGTTGCTCCACATCCGTTTTTTTATGTGATGAAGAAATCAAAAAGCTTGAAAACCTGCTGAAAGAAGCAGGCGTTTTTGTTGAACTGCAGAGGGTGCCGAAAAGCAGAGCTGTTAACATTAAAGAAGCTCTTAAGGATTACTGGCAGATAGAAAAATAGAGAAATTCATATGACCGCGAAAAATTTATCTTTAAATCTTGCGCGTCTTGTTCCTTCAAACTGTATCCCCTGCGGATTGATTTGCGGTGTAAGTGTAGAACTAATCATTTTGCTGTTTTATCAAGGTTGGCATAAAATTGTTTACTGACATTATTTTAGTATCTTTTTGCGGCAGCCTGCTGTGTCTGGATCGTGTTTTTGTTCAAGC
>JBEKJX010000092.1:0-9752 GCA_050011015.1 Smithella sp. | reverse complement strand
GGAATCATAGGCATAGGGCTCGCAGAATTTCAGATTTTGCGAAAGAACTCCATCAACATCCGTCTCCCGGAGGGCTTTATACAGATAATCCAGCCTCTTCTGAATTGTCGGCCTTGTCGCAGGGGTGGGTATACCCATGTAATATTCACACAGAGAGTCAAGTGGGTCGTTCCTGTCGGGGATCAGTGTCGCGAAAAATCTTTCTCCTATGGAAAGATCATCACGGACGACCCTGATGCCGCATTCGTCAAGCGTGTCCATCCACTCCACATAAGTGACGTCACTGCCTGTTAACAGAAAACGCTTTTTGTCAGACGGAAAAGCCGGCCTTGAATTCCAGACCGTTATCTCCGAGTCGAGGCAGGCTGAAACTTCATCCACGGAGCAAGTAAGACATTTTATCAACGCGGCTAGATAATCACGGTTGGGGATGTCCTTATGCGATCTGAGCGCGGAGAGGTGTTTTAGTTTTTTCTTTATCCCATTGGATTTGCCAATCGCCTGCCTGATTTTTTCTGATGTGATTTTGATATCAAATTTATTTTCAAGGTGGCTGATAAGCCTCTGCAGTTCAACCCTGTAATATTTCTTGGCGGCTTCTCCGTCAAGCAGGGGACAGCCGAACCAGTGCAGGAAAGGCGTTTCAACATGAAGCTTCCATATGTCATAATGCCTGTTTGTATTGTTGCACCCCTGCGCGAAAATAATCCCGGCCCATTCTTTTGAGTCAGCCAGAGCTTCAGCAAGCCAGCTCTTTGCGGCAGGGCAGAAAAAGCTGGATAAATATTTATCCGCCGGGCCATTGGATTTGTGGACATCACCCATAATTTTATAGGGAATAAATCCGGCAGACATTATAATTTCCAGCGGCATTTCGTGAGATGTGTCAAAATATGCAAGTTTTTTCATTTTTTATAATCTTTGCTCCATGGAAATAAGGCAGTTATTGCCTGTTTCAACCTTATACTAATGCAGTAGGCATAAGGATCGGCAGTGATATTTTTTATTTCCGTAATTTTTTCCATCACGGATTTCCCCTATTAATTTTTTTCCAACTCTTGTGGGAATTCTTGTGAGAAATATGAAGACATGTAACTGATTTTTCTTTCCAATTTTCCACAAGCGAACACATTAAATCAGATTATCACGGCAGAAATCAATAAATATCTTCTGCTTTTTTGGAAATAATTGATATTATTACACCGGCAATTAAACATAACCATTGATATGCCCCATCGCATTTACGGCAAATCAATAACCAGAATGGTTCTATTTAGCTGCCGGTGTAATAATTAATTTTCGTTGGCAGAAATGCTCTGCTTGGCGCATTATTCTGAAAAATGATCATCAATTTATAAAGAGACTGATATAAAGGCAATTAAAATGGAGAAAATTAAGATCGGCATAAGTTCCTGTTTGCTGGGAGAAAAAGTCCGCTATGACGGCGGACACAAACTGGATACGGTTCTTAAGGGTGCTCTGGAGAAATATGTAGAATATGTTTCTGTTTGTCCTGAGGTGGAATGCGGCCTTGGTGTTCCCAGAAAATCAATGCGTCTGGAGGGCCATCCTGATTCTCCCCGGTTAATCGTAACCGGCACAGGAGAGGATTTGACTGATCGCATGGTGAACTGGGCGCTAAAACGCGTAATTCAATTGGAGCGAGAGGATATTCGCGGTTTTATTTTCAAAAGCAATTCGCCCAGTTGCGGAATGAAATCATTTAATATTTATAAGGAAAAGTCAACGCCCGTAAAAGAAGGCACGGGTATATTCGCCAAAATCTTCATGGAACATTTTCCTTTGCTGCCGGTAGAAGACGAAGAACACCTTAGTGATCCCACCCTGCGGGAAAACTTTATTAAAAGGATTCTTGCTTTCGCGAAATCATATGTAAAGTAATACTAATTCTAAATGAAAGATGATATCGAGGCGCCAAGGAGGAGGTGAAGAGGCGTATTTTACTTACGTTAAGGACGCCGATGACGATGGCAACAAAGATAGCGATTTGAGTTAGAATTGGTATAGGAAAAATTTCATCTTGACATATATTAATTTGCTGTGTTACGAGTTTCTATAGTTAAAAGAATAAGTGAGCTTAAAAAATGTTGAAAGTTTTTTCCAGCAATAATTGGTGGTGGCAGACTTTAAATGTCTGCCCATAAGCTCGTATAAAAAAGAGCATGGGCAGGGAAGCCCCTTCCCATGACTCCGGAATAATATTAATGCCATGGGAATAAATCATATCCCGTGGCTTTTTTTTAGACTTATTCTTAAATAATTAATAAGGAGAATAAATATGGAACAGGTAAAAGTAATACTGCAGGACCGCGAAATACCCAAAAAGTGGTATAACATCGTGGCGGATTTGCCTACACCGATGAAACCGCCCCTGCATCCCGGCACCGGTCAACCGGTAACCCCAAGTGATCTGGCGGCAATTTTTCCGATGAACATTATTGAACATGAAGCGTCGAATAAGCGCTGGATAAAAATACCGGACGAAGTTCTGCAAAAATATTTGCTGTGGCGGCCATCTCCTCTTTACCGCGCTTACAATTTCGAGAAGCTGCTCAATTGCCCGGTAAAAATTTATTACAAAAATGAGGGTGTCAGTCCTGCGGGTTCACACAAGCCCAATGCCGCCATCCCGATGGCCTATTATAATAAAGTGGCCGGAACCAGGCGCATCACTACAGAAACCGGCGCCGGTCAATGGGGCAGCGCCCTTTCTATGGCCTGCCAGATGTTTGGTTTAATATGCCGTGTTTATATGGTTAAAATCAGCTATGAACAGAAACCCTACCGTCGCATGATGATGAACACCTGGGGCGCGGAATGCATTCCCAGCCCCAGCAACTTAACTCAGGCCGGTCGCAATGTTCTGGCGGAGTATCCGGATTCCCCCGGCTCACTGGGCATCGCGATCAGCGAAGCCATTGAGGATTGCGTAAGCAGTAAGGATACTAAATACGCTCTGGGAAGTGTTTTGAACCATGTATTGCTTTACCAGTCAATTATCGGCCTGGAAGCGCAAAAACAAATGCAGAAAATAGGCGTTTATCCTGATGTGGTTATGGGATGTTGCGGTGGCGGCAGTAACTTTGCCGGAATCGCCACACCCTATGTCTGTGACAAAATCCACGGAAAAGATGTGAAGATCGTCGGCGCTGAACCTTCATCCTGCCCCAGTATGACCAAAGGGCCTTTTGCCTATGACTTTGGCGATCTTGCCAAAACAACGCCGCTGCTACCCATGTTCACACTTGGACATGATTATGTTCCCGCGCCGATCCATGCGGGCGGCTTGCGTTATCACGGCATGGCGCCGATCGTCAGCCATCTGGTCAGAGAAAACATCGTTGAACCAAGAGCCTACGACCAGTTAAAAACATTTGATGCCGGTGTCAAATGGGCACGTTCAGAAGGTTTTATTCCCGCACCGGAAACTAATCATGTTTTGGCAGCCGTCGTCGATGAAGCCATGCGCGCCAAAGAAGAAGGCAAGGAAAAAACCATCCTCTTTAACTGGAGCGGTCATGGGTTGGTTGATCTGGCCGCTTATGACGCTTATTTAGCCGGTAAACTGGAGGCTTATGAATTACCTGATCATGAAGTAGAAAGAGCACTCAACGCTATTAAAGATTTCCCCAAACCTTAATAAAACTTAAATATATTCAACTGGAAAGACCGTCAGGAAATAAAAAACTTGACGGTTTTTCTTTTTTTCGTCAACCTGTCAGGTAATGAAAAAGGAAATAACTGATAAACAGGTACGTTGTCCACGCTTAGGTGATGAAATGTTTCTTTCTTATTGCCTGAAAGAGTCCGGTGATCTGCCCTGTTCACGGATTGTTCTTTGCTGGTCGTTTTGCTTTGATATTACCGCTCTTTTAAAAAAAACCATGTCGCCCGAACAATGGGACAAATTCATCAATCTCCGGTCAAACGATAAAGTTATAAGTCTAATCGAGATCATTGAAGCGGCAAAGGCAAAAAAATGAAAAATCTTGATTTATTCAGTCAGGAAGGCATTGGTAGCGCAAACGATTCTGCGCCTCTTGCCGAAAGAATGAGGCCGCAAAAGATTGCCGAATACATAGGTCAGCAGCATCTTCTGAAAGAGGGCTGTTTGCTTAGACGCGCCATTGAAGAAGATAAACTTTTTTCCATGATTTTCTGGGGGCCGCCTGGCTCGGGAAAAACCACTTTGGCCAGAATTTTAGCCGTTGAAACCAAATCAAAATTTGTAAGTTTCTCCGCCGTACTTTCCGGTGTGAAAGAAATTCGCTCGGTAATTGATGAAGCCAGGGAATTGCTGGAAAGAAAAAAGATAAAGATGATTCTCTTTGTCGATGAAATTCACCGTTTCAACAAAGCCCAGCAGGACGCTTTTTTGCCGCATGTGGAAAGCGGGTTGATTACCTTGATTGGCGCAACCACGGAAAATCCTTCATTTGAGGTAATCGCTCCTCTTCTATCGCGGACACGGGTGTTGGTTCTAAGACCTTTTTCTGAAAACGACCTGCTGGCTATTCTCGAGAACGCCTTGAAAGATAAACAAAAAGGCTTCGGACAGCTTTCTATAAAAAGTGACCCGGATGTTCTTCGTTATATTGTCAGTTTAGCCGACGGCGATGCCCGTACCGCCCTGAATAATCTGGAAGCAATAGTATCTATGGTGCAGAATCTGCCCGACGATAAAAGAGTTATTTCTCTAAAATTCGCTCAGGAAGCTCTGCTAAAAAAATCTCTTTTATATGATAAAAACGGTGAAGAGCATTATAACTTAATTTCCGCTTTGCATAAGAGTTTACGCGGCAGCGACCCTGACGCCGCCCTGTACTGGCTGGGAAGGATGATTGCCGCCGGAGAAGATCCTCTTTACATTGCCCGACGTATGGTACGCTTCGCTTCGGAAGACATAGGAAATGCCGATCCGCAGGCACTGATCATAGCCATTGCCGCCCAACAGGCTTTTCACTTTATCGGCCTGCCGGAAGGAGAACTGGCTTTGGCTCAGGCAGCAGTTTATTTAGCAACAGCGCCAAAAAGCAATTCACTTTATACGGGTTACGGTAAAGTTAAAGAAGTAATTAATACAAAAGGATATTTGCCCGTGCCATTGCACATTCGCAATGCGCCGACAAAATTAATGAAAGAGCTTGATTACGGCAAAGATTACAAATATGCTCACAACTATGCTGATGCTTATGTCCCGCAAGAATACTTGCCGGAAGAAATTAAAGGGCAAATATTTTATCAACCCAAGGATGCCGGTTTCGAAAAGACCATTCAAGAGAGAATAAATGCCTGGCGGCATAAGAAAAATGATGCCAAAGATAAATAAAGTTGAAATCGTAAAAAGAAAAAGGGAGGCTTGGTTAGAGCCTCCCATGAAGAGTGAAGGTTTAATACCTTCTTGGTTGTTTTGTTGTCGGCCAATCATACCCGTTATTTTTAGTCGACAATTTCCTTGCTTGTAATTTAAAGCAGTTATCGTGCCACAAATGAACATATTATTTTAACTATTTAAAATAATTGGCAAATAATTAAAAATTATTGTTGTCCATATCAATAATCTTTTTTATTTACGGCAATAAATGTCGGAAAGAATATTATCCTATTTTCAATAAATACAATAAATACAATTACATATCTTTTAATTATCATATTTATCACCATTTCGACAAAAATGTCGGATTTTTTAGGATTAGCCGTTGACTTTTCTCTTAAATAGCTTAAAATGACCGGCAAAATGAGACTCTGAGGATAAAAATGCGTTTTTTCAGAAAAAAAGAGTTGATAGTTCGTCGAAAAGCTCAAAATTACAATGATCCTTTTCTTCAGCCTTTAGCTGTAGCCTTTGTCAGCGCCATTTTTGTAGTCTTAATCTTAATTACAGGATTTCTGGAAATTAGTAGAAGTGAAAACAACCTATTGGCGTTTATGGAAGATCAGGCCTTGAGCACAATCGGTGTGCTGCAACGACTAACCGAAGAAAATTTGAAAAGTATAATCGCCGTGCCTGAAAAAAAATCTTCTAATTTAAAAACTGCCAACCAGGACGAAACTTCTTATTCCAAAAAATGGGTGATTGAAGCAATAACAGCATTGGCAAAAAATTTAGATGAACAATGGAAAAAAGGTAAGATAAATAGTGATTATCTGCGTAAATTTGCCGCAGATAATAATTTCTCATATCTGGGTTTATTAAACGCCCATGGAAACGCTGTTTATCAAAGCGGTCATTTGCAAACAAACCTGCTGAATGCAAATGAACTGGTAAAAAATGGCCGGAAATTAACCACTCTGGAACTGATAGCAAAAATAGGAGAAAAACAGAAAATAGGATTCATCGCTTTAAGGCGTAAGGATAACAGCGGCACAGTGGTAATAAGTCTGGATAAAACAGGATCTGTTTACTGGATTTTAAAAGTTGCCGGAGAAAAAGGAATGAATAAAATCGGCGAGGGCCATGGCATAATTTACATGCAAATTATAAATGAGCACAACAAACTTCTCAGCAGTGTCGGCCAGCCTGCTCCGGATTTAAGATCGAACGATTTCAATTTTAAGGAAATTTTAGCCGGCAACGTAAAAATTGCCAGCAGAAAAGTTGATTATGCTGAAAATAGAATTTTGGACATGGCGGCGCCGTTGTTTCTGGACAAAAAAATTGTCGGTATCGTGAGAATTGGTCTGGACCGCCGCTCAATGGATAAAAGTCTTGTCGAAAACCGGCAACATATCTTTGTTTTTATGTTTTTTATTGTCGTCATCGCTTTATTATCCATGTGGCTACTTTATCATGACCAGAACCGTCATCTGGCCGGCATTGTTGAAATGGAACGACAATTGGAAAAGGCGGAAAGGCTTTCTTCTCTCGGACAACTGGCAGCCGGAGTGGCACACGAAATCCGTAATCCATTAAATGCCATCAGCATGGCCACGCAAAGATTGAAAAGGGATTTTATTCCTTCCGATCCCCGGAAAGCGGAGGATTTTCAGAATCTTTCCGGAGTTATCAGAGACGAAATAAAACGTCTCGATCAAATAATTGAAGAGTTTCTGACTTTTTCCAAAAGCCGCAGATTGGATTTTTGTAAATTTTCGATCACAGAAGTTTTACAAAAAATTGTCAGTCTTATTCGGGAGGAGGCATCAACCCGCGGGATTACTATTGAAACAACATGGCGCGATGCTCCGGCTTTAATTTCAATGGATGTAAATAAACTCCAGCAAGCGTTTATCAACCTGATAAAAAATGCCATGGAATCTATAACGGCATCAGAAGGGGGAATTTTTATCACAGTGGATAAGGAAGGAAAAAATTATATTGTTGTAAGAATTTCTGATACCGGCTGCGGCATGACACCCAAAGAAATCGAAAGTATTTTTAATCCGGAATACACTACCAAAGAAAAAGGATTGGGTCTCGGATTGCCTTTGGCCTTTGAAATCATCCGCGGTCATGGAGGAGATGTAAGGGTCATCAGCAATAAAGGTAAAGGAACAACATTTGAAGTTATTTTGCCTCGTGAAAGATTCAACGAAATACCCTCAAAAGATAAGGAATAAATTTTATGCAGAAATTAAGCCTTCTTGTTGTTGATGATGGCCAATCGCAGCGGGAACAACTGCGTGATTTTTTACGTTCTGAAGGCCATGCCGTAATAGAAGCGGAAAATGGTGAAAAAGCGATTAAAGCGGTTTTAAACGGTCATTTTGATTTAATTCTTTTGGATTACAAAATGCCCGGTATGGACGGTCTGGAAGTACTCAAAGAAGTTAAACGCATCAATCCGGAAATAGACGTGGTTATTATTACCGCTTATGGAACAATAGAAACAGCGGTTGAAGCCTTAAAAGTAGGAGCAATTGATTACATCACCAAGCCGGTAGATCTGGATGAATTAGTAATCATTGTTAACCGGATAGCGGAACGAAGGCAACTGATTCAGGAAAACATCCTCCTAAAGGAAGACCTGCAAAAACATGGCGTCACCGCGGATAAAATTATTTACAAGAGCCCGCGCATGGCGGAATTGATCAATCTGGCGGGGCGTGTGGCCGCAAGCAGAGCATCCATTTTGATTCAGGGGGAAAGTGGAACAGGAAAAGAGTTATTGGCACGATTGATTCACCAATTAAGCCCTCGGGCGCATAAATCAATAGTTGTCGTTAATTGTGGAGCTCTGCATGAAAATTTATTGGAAAGTGAATTATTCGGCCATGAAAAAGGCGCTTTTACCGGAGCGGCTTCCCGACGTATTGGCCGATTTGAAGAAGCCAATGGTGGTACGCTTTTTCTTGATGAAATAGGAGAGTTAAGTCCGGCCATACAGGTTAAACTTTTGCGTTTTTTGCAGGAACGCGAATTTCAACGTCTGGGCAGTAATGTGAATCTACAGGTTGATGTCAGGATTATCAGTGCGACAAACCGCGATTTGGAAGAACAAGTTAAAGAGGGGGCTTTTCGCGAGGATCTTTTTTACCGGTTGAAGGTGGTTACAATGATTCTGCCTCCCTTGAGAGAAAGAAAAGAAGACTTAAGCCTTTTAATCAATCATTTTATAGAAAAATTTGCTGCGGAAAACGGAAAAAATATTCTCGGATTAACAGCGGAAGCACAAGATATGCTTTTGAAATACGATTATCCGGGAAATGTGCGCGAACTAGTTAATATTATGGAACGGGCAGTTGTAATAGCACGTGATCAATACATAACCACCAATGATTTACCATTCAAATCGGTTTCCTTTCCGGATGATTCAGACAAGAAATCTTCCGGCTCTTTGCGGGAATCAGTAGATGAATTAGAAAAAACACTAATTATTGAATCTATGGAAAAGACTCAGGATAATCAGACAAAAGCCGCAGAAATTTTAGGAATATCGGAACGCATGCTGCGGTATAAACTCAAAAAATACGGCCTGAAGAGCTAGGCAAGGGCTGTTGAAAAAAGCCCATCTGCTGCGTTTCCCTCGCCCTTCGTCATTGCGGAGTATTCACATATACACCTCATTCCTCAGGACTCGGGGGCCTTGCATCTTGACTTTTTTGAACAGCCCCTGAATTTTATGGAGTAGCTAAAACCAAAAAGCTAATTTAGCTGATGTGTTCTTCCTGAAATCCTCATTTTTCAAATTTACATTTATATGCTAGATTACCAGTAATCGTTAAAAACCTTTTTAGTTAAAAGTGTTGAAAAGTAATTTTGCGGCATTTGTAATATTAACGCCGATCTATATAAACAATGTTATGAATGAATTATTTCAATATTCTTGAAAAGAAAGGAGGCCTCAAAGCAATATGAAAAAACTAATTTTGCTTGTTTTGTCTATATTGCTTGCTCTTTCTATCATGGCATATGTTGGCGAAGGTGGGGCGCCCAAAGCTTCTTTACAGACCTCGGCTGAAAGAATTGCCGGCAACTATAAGATTTCAAAAAGCTATCCACTGACCAAAACTGTCCACGGAATCGGTGGGGTCCTTCAGCTTCTACAGGACAACAGGTTAACCAAAGACGACTATAACAAACAATATGGTAGAACTGGATGCGATGAGATGGGTACACACAAATCGGCTCTTGGAGCTGTGTTGCGTATCATGTCAAAAAGAAAAGAAGTTTTTCGGATAGTTGAATCTCACACGTACGAGGTGTCGGTTGCATGGCTGGAAGAGGTTCGGCTATCTGACTCTGACACGCCAACTTATCTGTTTACGCTGGATAAGAGCACAGGAATGGG
>JBEKJX010000091.1:0-9753 GCA_050011015.1 Smithella sp. | reverse complement strand
TAAATTAACTAATAATACTAATTTTTCTACCATAAAATAAACACTTCGACAAGCCGCAATTAGATACTTATAAAAATGAAAATATTCCTTGATTTAAAGCAATTCATAATTTAAATATATAAAATTATAAAGATATGAGGATAAGATGATAGAACCAGATTTTGCCAAAGGGGATGGCTTAGTACCCGCGATTGTTCAAGATGCTGAAACTAAAGAAGTTCTTATGATGGCTTACATGAATAGTGAATCATGGAAAGCAACACTGCAAACAGGCAAAGCTACTTACTGGAGCAGATCAAGACAAAAACTCTGGTTAAAAGGCGAAGAATCAGGACATTTTCAATTAATCAAAGATATTTTTATTGATTGCGATAACGATACAATTCTATTGCAGGTCAAACAATTAGGAGAAGCGGCCTGCCATACTGGCTACAAATCGTGCTTCTTCCGGAAGTTAAACGGCGAAGATTTTGTTGCCGTCGGAGAGAAGATTTTTGATCCAAAGGAAGTATATAAATGAAAGTTTTAAAATTGGGAATTCCCAAGGGAAGTCTGGAAAACAGTACTATAGATTTATTTAAAAAAGCCGGCTGGCGTATTACCTGTGATTCCCGAAGCTATTTCCCCGATATTGATGATTCGGAAATCATGTGCAAACTGGTTCGGGCGCAGGAAATGTCGCGTTATGTTGAAGACGGTACTCTGGATTTGGGGCTGACGGGAATTGATTGGATTTTAGAAAATTCATCGAATATTGTAGTTGTGCAGGACTTGATTTACTCCAAGGTTTCAACTCAAAAGGCTCGCTGGGTGCTGGTTGTCCGCGAAGATTCGTCCTACAAATCAATTGAAGATATGGAAGGCAAAAGGATATCAACCGAGTTGGTGAATTTTACGAAGAAATATTTTGCCGAAAGAAATATCAATATTCATGTTGAATTTTCATGGGGGGCAACAGAAGCTAAAGTAGTGGAAGGCCTGGTGGATGCTGTTGTCGAGGTAACGGAAACCGGTTCGACGATCAAGGCAAATAACTTGCGGATTATTCACGAGCTCATGAAAACCAACACACAGTTAATTGCCAATCACGCTTCATGGAAGAATCCATGGAAACGTAAAAAAATTGAACAAATAAGCACGATGCTTACCGGTTCTTTGCAGGCGATGGGCAAGGTAGGCCTGAAACTAAATGTTTCCAAAGAAAATTTAGACAAAGTGATGTCCTTGCTTCCTTCACTCAAAGCTCCCACGATTTCCAGTTTGTCCTCGAATAAATGGTTTGCCGTAGAATCCATTGTTGACGCAAAAATTATGAGGGATTTAATTCCTGTGCTTTTAGAAGCGGGAGCACAGGGTATAATTGAATATCCGTTAAACAAAGTTATTTAACAGGTAAACATTCATGTCCAGAAGAGCAAAAATTATCCGCAAAACAACAGAAACCGATATACACCTTGAAATTGATCTGGATAAAACTGCGGGAAGCAAGATTGACACGACGATTCCTTTTTTTGACCATATGCTGGAACTTTTTGCGCGGCATGGTTTTTTAAAGCTTGTGATCAAAAGCAGAGGAGACACACAAATTGATGACCATCATTTAATAGAGGATTTAGGGATCTGTCTGGGACAGGCCGTGGGAAAAGCACTGGGTAAAAAGACAGGCATTAATCGTTACGGTTCGGCTTCTGTGCCTATGGATGAATGTTTGTGCCGGGTGGATATGGATATTTGCGGCCGTCCCTATCTGATTTACAACGTCAAATATGGACGCAGAAAAATCAGCGGATTTGATCAAACTTTGGTTAAAGAATTTTTTAAAGCGTTTACCGATCACAGCGGTATAACCTTGCACATCAATTTCTTGTATGGTGACAACGGCCACCACATTATTGAGACGATATTCAAAGCTTTTGCACGCGCCCTCAGAAACGCTGTAACTTTGAATGAAAATATTAAAGGAGTTCTTTCTACAAAAGGAAGGATCTAAGAAAGCGAGGTCATTTTTTTGCTTAATTATTTTTGGAAAAGATTTAGCGGTGTCGCGGGATTTGTTTTGGTTTCTTTTCTGGTTTTGTCAGTTACAAGTCAAGCATTGGAAATAAATTCGGAAAATACTAAACTTCCGAAGCGTATAGCAGTGATTTCTTTTCAACCTTTAACTCCGGAAGAAGAAACGGGGAGTACTGTGTTTTGTCCGCTTTGCGGTATAGGTGCTTCCAGCGGGAAGATATTAAAGGGATCTGAAAAAATAGTTGAAGAAATTTTTGTTAATAAACTGCGCGAATTAAAAGAAGTGGAATTAATTCCTCAGGATAAAGTTGAGGGTGTTTATAAAAGGATCTCTTCCGAATCACTGAAGGAACCTTTATCGAAACGTTTAATAAAAGCAGGCAATGAACTGGGAGCTGATTATTTAGCCGTGGGTTATGTTTACCGTTATACCGAAAGAGTTGGTTATAAATATTCATCGGAACATCCGGCATCTGTGGTTTTTGAAATTCATTTAATTAAAACTGCTGACGGCAGTATAATTTGGCGGGGATTTTTTGACAAAACTCAAAAATCGTTAATGGAAGATGTCTTCCAAGTCTCTTCGTTCTTTAAAGGGGGCGGCAAATGGCTTACCGCACGCCAATTGACAGAGCAGGGCATGAATAAGGTTTTTGAGACATTTCCAAACTTTGAAAATTAAAAATGCTTTTCCAAACGCGGTAGCCCACCAGATCATATCGGCCAAAAGAGCTTTAGTGGGCAAATGAAAAATAAGATTTAGCTTAAAATAAAAGTTTATTCTTCTTTCTAAGTTCATTAAATTTTTATTTAAATGAAGCCAAACTTTTTTCCACGGGGGTATTCGCTTGGTCATTATTCCGGCAATTGATATTAAAGATGGAAAATGTGTGCGGCTGGCTCAGGGTGATTTTAACCGCGTTACAACATATGCTGATAATCCGGTAGATATGGCGCTTGCCTGGGTGCAAAAAGGCGCTGAATTGATCCATATAGTTGATCTCGACGGTTCTGTTGCCGGTTTGCCCCGTAACGCAAAGATTGTTCTGGAGATCGCTAAAAATATTGATGTCCCAATTCAGGTTGGCGGCGGAATAAGGAATATGGAAACCATTGATTTTTACTTAAGCAATGGTGTTTCCAGTGTTATCCTGGGTACGACGGCCCTGCAAAATGAAAAAATTGTTCAGGTTGCTTGCCAAACCTTTCCTGAAAGAATAATTTTGGGGATTGATGCATTAGAGGGAAAAGTGGCCATCAAGGGCTGGACACAAAAAACCGAGCAAAACGCAGTTGATTTTGCCATGCGTTATGAAAATTATAACATAAAAGCCATCGTTTATACTGATATTAGTCGCGACGGCATGGGAACAGGAGTTAATATTGAGGCGACAAGAAAGCTGGCTAAAGCTGTAAGCATTCCGGTGATTGCTTCAGGCGGTGTTGCTTCTATTGCCGATATTGAAAACCTTCTTTCAATAAAAGATTGTAAGATCTATGGGGTAATTATCGGGCGTGCCCTTTACAACGGGACTATCTCTCTGGAAGAGGCAATCAAAGAAAGCAAAAAGGTTTATTATCTATAAAAAAAGCGGTGGAGGCGGCGATTATGTCAGATTGTATTTTTTGCAAAATTATCAGGGGAGAAATTCCCTGCGTCAAGGTTTATGAAGATGACAACGTTTTGGCTTTTGATGATATTAATCCGATGGCGCCGACGCATGTTGTCATCATTCCTAAAAATCACATTCCCACCCTGATGGATGTTAATGCCAAGAATATCGATATTATCAATAATTTAATTACTGCTGTGCAAAAAGTGGCCAGGATCAAAGGCATTGCCGACAGGGGCTTTCGCACGGCTATTAACTGCAATGTTGAAGGAGGACAGGTGGTGTTTCATTTGCACGTTCATGTTCTCGGAGGCAGAAAACTGCAGGATGAATTAGGATAAATGATAAAAAGGTGAACTATTATGGATATAAATGCAAGGTTAAATGAAGAAATGGTTACAGCCGCTAAATCCAAGGATAAAATCAGGCTTTCGGCAATTCGTATGTTGAAATCAGGCCTGCATAACAAGGAAATTAATTTGATGCGGCCGTTAAACGAGAGCGAGATCTTGCAGGTTCTTTCTTCCATGATTAAACAAAGGAAGGATTCTATTGAGCAGTTTGCTAAAGGAGGAAGGACCGATCTGGTCGAGAAAGAAGAAGCGGAGTTGAAAGTTATACAGGAGTTTATGCCTGCCCAGATGTCGGAAGATGAAGTCGATGCTTTGATTAAAAAAACAATTGAGGAAGCAGGGGCCGTCTCTGTAAAAGACATGGGAAAAGTCATGAAAATTCTGATGCCCAAGCTTACGGGAACAGCCGATGGTAAGATTGTAGGCGAAAAAGTTAAAGCGTTTTTATCCCAATAAACATATAATTTCGTTAATAAAAAATGGGATTAATATTAAGCAGGATAGCCAGTGTACTTTGATAAAAGCAAGATCGAAGAAATTAAAAACAGAGTAGATATTGTTGATCTTGTTTCCGAATACCTAACATTAAAAAAAGCGGGGAGGAATTTCACAGGCTTATGCCCGTTTCATCAGGAAAAAACACCATCGTTTTCAGTCAACCGTGATAAACAAATATTTTACTGTTTTGGCTGCGGAGAGGGTGGCAATGTTATAACTTTTCTGATGAAAATAGCCGATAAGACTTTTCCGGAAGCAATAAAAGATCTGGCGGAAAAAACAGGAGTTATTTTACCTACGATATCTTCCAGCAAAGAAGGCAGGCAAAAGGATTCGTTGAAGGAGGGTATAATTAGTTTAAATTTAAAAGCGGCACAACAATTCTCCCGTAATCTTTCCTCTCCCGCAGGCCATGCCGCCCGTAAATACTTGCAAAACAGAGGTATATCTGATGAAATTATTAAGCAATTCCGCTTGGGATATGTGCCCGATACTTGGCGTTCTTTGACAGATTACATTGAAAGCAACGGCTTATCCATGAAATTGGCCGAACAGGCAGGTCTGGTAATTGCCGGTAAAGAAGGTAGTTTTTATGACCGTTTTCGCGGCCGTCTTATTTTTCCCATTGAAAATGTTTTTGGTGAAATAGTGGCTTTTGGCGGCAGAATTCTGGAAAAAGGCGAACCGAAATATCTAAATTCTCCGGAATCGCCGGTTTATATCAAGGGAAAGAATTTATATGGTCTGAACAAAGCAAGAGAAGAAATTCGCAAAAAAGGTTTTGCGCTCATTGTTGAAGGCTATTTTGATTTGATTTCTTTATGGAATGCAGGTATCTGCAATGTCGTTGCTACTTTAGGTACGGCACTGACAAGAGAGCATCTTGAACTTCTTAGACGTTATACCGTGGAAGTTGTTGCTCTTTTTGATCCGGATGAAGCGGGAATAAAAGCGCTTGACCGTAGTTTGGAATTATTTTTAAGCACACAAATGCGGGCGCGGGCGTTAATTCTGCCGGGAGGATGCGATCCCGATGATTATGTGAGGAGGTTTGGTAAAGACAAACTGGAAGAATTGATTTCCCGATCCCAACCCTTGAGTGATTATTATATTGAAAATGTATTGGGTGGCGGCAAGACTTTTGAAGATAAACGGGATATGATAAAAACCGCCATGGAGTTTATTGTTAAAATAAGCGATAAAAAAGAAAAGGACCTTTTTATAAAACGTATAGCAGAGAAAACAGGCATTAACGAAGAGTTGCTGATAAAAGAAACTTATGAGAATGTAAAACAAGGGGAAACTAAAAGCGGGAGAACAAGACAACCTGTTAAAATAAATAATGATCTGGTTGAATTACATTTAATTCAGCTTATGCTGGAATACCCTCAGAAAATTATACAGGTGGACAATGAAAATATTTTGGATTATTTTTTACAGCCTGAACTCCAGGTTCTCGGCAAAAAAATTATTGATGCGTATAAATTATTAGGTTTTATTGATATTGGCGTAATTTTATCGGCTAATGATAATGCGTCTTTACGCGAAAGGATATTTCAATCAATGATGGAGGCTTTGCCTGCCGATGATAAAATGCTGGAGAAAATATTCGCTGATAATGTGCGGCAGATTAAAAGAAAATGCTATAAAGAACAACACCGTCAAATTAAATTAAAATTGAGCAAAGCTCAGGAAAACGGTAATGAGGATCTGCTCAATAAGCTTCTTTATGAAAAAGAAGTTATACTGATGAAAGAAAAAGAATTACACTAAACAAGCTGAATAAATAAAATATTTGGAGGAGATGCCAAATGGCGAAAGAAGTTCAATCTGATGAAGTTAATAAATTAATTTTACTGGGTGAGGAAAAAGGTTTCTTGACTTATGATGATGTCAATGATGCCTTGCTGCCGGACGTAACATCTTCGGAACAGATTGATGATATTATTATGCTTTTTGGAGAAAAAAATATTGATATCATTGATACTGAACAAGGTGAAAAATTGACTGTGAAAAAGTCAATGAAAGATATTGGTGATGCTATTCTCAAAGATACGCTTGCGCTTGTGCCCAGCGCGGAGAAAACCGGAGATCCGGTAAAAATGTATTTACGTGAGATGGGATCGGTCTCTCTTTTGAGTCGTGAAGGCGAAGTGGAAATCGCTAAAAAAATCGAGGAAGGCGCGCGCGAAACAATGTCGGCCATATTTCGTTTTTCTGTTTCGATTAACGAAGTGCTAAATATTGGTGAAAAACTAAAGTCGGGCGAAATTAAAAGTAAATATGTCGTTGATAATATTGAGGATGAAGAAGGCTTTATGGAAGAGGATGAACATAAAGAAAGAATCCTGAAGTTGATCTCCAGAATCAAACTTTTTAATGACAGAAATACTGTTTTGCGGGATAAGCTCAAATCCGGTACTTTACAAAGTAAGAAGCGTGATCTGTTAAGCGCTGAACTGGAGAAAAACACAAAGTACATTGTTACGCTTTGCCGTAAGATTCGTTTCAGCAAAAAACAAATCCATCGTTTTATCTCCCGTCTGCGGCGATATGCGGAGGAAATAGAAGCATCTGAAAATATAATTGCTCAATATAAAAAAGAAACAGGGTTGACCCTCGCACAGATGGAAAAATCCTGGGCGAAGATGAAAAAATCCACAAAAGATGAAAAGAGCGTGGCGAAAGAAAATCGTGTTTCTATCGAACTGCTCAGGAAAAGTAAAACCGCAATACACGAAGCGCAAAAAAAGATAAAACAAATCGTGCACGAGGTAGGGATACCCACGGCAACTTTGAAAGCAATTATTAAATCCATTGAAGAAGGTGAAAGAAAAGCGGAAATAGCTCAAAGAACGCTGGTCGAGGCAAATTTGCGACTCGTTGTGAGTATTGCCAAAAAATATACTAATCGCGGTTTGCAGTTTCTTGATTTGATTCAGGAAGGAAATATCGGTTTGATGAAGGCAGTGGATAAATTTGAGTATCAGCGTGGATATAAATTTTCTACTTATGCCACATGGTGGATCAGACAGGCGATTACAAGGGCTATTGCCGATCAGGCACGCACAATTAGAATTCCTGTTCATATGATTGAGACGATCAATAAATTGATTCGTACTTCCCGCTATCTTGTGCAGGAACTCGGTCGTGAGCCCACTCCCGAAGAAATCGCCAATAAGATGGAATATCCGCTGGAAAAAGTCAGAAAAGTATTAAAGATCGCTAAAGAACCGATTTCTCTGGAAACTCCCATCGGCGAAGAAGAGGACAGTCATTTAGGCGATTTCATTGAAGACAAAAGAGTTATGTCTCCTTCAGAAGCAACGATCAATATAGATTTGGCGGAGCAAACACGAAAAATATTGACAACACTAACTTCGCGCGAGGAAAAGGTTTTGCGAATGCGCTTTGGTATCAGCGACCGTTCTAATTTTTTAATGACGGACGAGAACTTGTCAGTGGATGCAGTTGAAAAATTTACCGAAGTTACTGAAGTTCCAGAAGTTATTGAGGATTCACATTTAAAGAAAGTTAAGAACAAATCTAAGAAACGTTATGCAAAACAGTAAAATAGTATTGACAATCAATGGGTTTATGTATATCAAAACAAGTTCTTATATACGCATTAAAAAAAATAAAGTGGCGGGCCTATAGCTCAACTGGTAGAGCCACCGGCTCATAACCGGTAGGTCCCTGGTTCGACTCCAGGTGGGCCCACCAAATATAATTAGAAGAAGAGCTATGGTTGAAAGGGAAAATATTTTTCATACAATAAGAGAAAATTTGACAACAGGCTCTGTGAATGCCGTGGTGAGACTTACAACGTCATCATTCCACGGCACAAATGATAAGCTTATAAAGCAGTTTACTTAAAAAATGCACCCATGAAAGGTGCATTTTTTTTATATTAATAAAAGAAGGAGAAAATTATTGAAAGAGAAATTATTATTATTAATTAAGCTTCAGGATTGTGATTCACAGCTGGTTAAATTATCCGCAAAGAAAAAAATTCTTCCGGGAAATATAGAAAAACTGGATAAAGAATTCAACTTGTTTAAAGAAGAAATAGAAAAAAACAAAATAAAATATGATGAGCTTAAGTCTCGTCACTCTGAAAATGAAAACAAGATTAAAAAAGTTAATGAAGGCATTGTAAAAACAAAGGAAAGAATGCTGGAGGTTAAAAACAACAAGGAATATCAAGCTATGCTCAAGGAAATTGAGATTGCCGAATCATCACGCGGCGAAATTGAAACCCAAATAATTTCGCTATTGGAAGAATTGGATAAACTTTCTGTTTTAGTGAAAAAAGATGGAGAAATCATGAAACAGAACAGGGATAAATACGAACAGGAAAAGAAAGCAATAGAAGATGATCTGAATGCTGTGGATGCCGATGTTGCTAACTGGGAGCAGAAGCGAATTGATTTGCAAAAGAACGTTCCCGATGATCTGCTGGTCAGATACGAGAAAATCAAAAAAAGAAACAAAGGAATCGGAGTAACTTCCGTTTGGAAAGCGGTTTGCAATGGTTGCCATATGAATATTCCGCCGCAGCTTTATAATGAATTGCAGAGATCAGATGAAATGCTTAGTTGTCCCAATTGCAACCGGATAATGTATTTTCAGGATATGGAGAAACCGGTTTAGATTCTATGGCGGGGGAAAATTATAAATTATTCAGCGATGGCGCTTGTCGCGGCAATCCCGGAGTTGGTGGAGCCGGCGCTGTCATAATGAATGTCAATGAAAAAGTTGTCTGGGAAGGCAAGGAGTATCTGGGACACTGCACCAATAACATTGCTGAATATAGAGCGCTTATTTTGGGATTAAAGGGAGCTTTGGCTCATGGCTATAAGAATCTGGAAGTTTATCTGGATTCAGAGCTCTTAGCCAAACAAATCAACGGTCCCTACCGGGTAAAAAACGAAAACTTGAAGGTTTTAATGAAAGACGTCCGCAATTTGCTGGCTACTTTTGATTCTATTGGGGTTAAACACGTCCCGCGTCTCCACAACAGTCATGCCGATAAGCTGGCCAATATGGCCATCGATGAAAATAACTAAACCAATTCGCATGTAATTACAACCTTATAGGCGGTAATTACCGGTAAGGTAAATTATTGATTTATTATGCGCTCCCCTCCGGGATGCGCTTCCGGTCATTGTCTACCTTTGTTGGCCGCATCATCGGCTCCTCAACGTATATTTGAATACGTCTGCGTCGCCTCTTCCTTGCCGCCTCGGTATACTTTTGACTGCAAATTGGTATTA
>JBEKJX010000090.1:0-10302 GCA_050011015.1 Smithella sp. | reverse complement strand
TACTCTACGGAGCTGACGCCGTATATGTTGGTGCGGCAGGCCTTAGTTTGAGAGCAAGCTCGGCTGAGATGTCCATCGCCGATTTAGCCAATGGAGTGAATGAAGCGCACGTCAAAGGCGTTAAAGTTTACGCGGCGGCCAATACATTTGCCCGCAATGCCGATCTGGAACAGGCAAAGAAAATCATTCCCGCGCTTGCCGCAATCGGGGTTGACGCACTGATTGTCAGCGATCCGGGAATGCTCAGGCTGATTCGAAGTTTATCGCCGCAACTGCCGCTACATTTGAGCACACAGGCGAACACTACAAATATCGAGGCAGTTCGCTTCTGGCGTGATCAAGGAGTGCGGCGAATTATTCTGGCACGGGAACTGAATTTAAAAGAAGTTGGAGAAATTGCTGCAACTGTTCCTGAAGTGGAATTCGAAATTTTTATCCATGGCGCGATGTGTATGGCGTATTCTGGACGCTGTTATTTATCTGCATTCCGCAACCGCAGGAGCGCCAACGAGGGAGATTGCAGTCAACCCTGTCGCTGGGAGTATTTACTCCACGAATCAACCAGACCCCAAGACCCACTGATTTTTCATGAGGACGAGCGATATAGTTATCTGTTAAGTTCCAGGGATTTATGCCTCATTGAATTTCTGCCCGAAGTACTGGCATCAGGCGTTACAAGTCTCAAAATTGAAGGCCGGATGAAATCGGCTTATTACGTGGCAATAGTGACACGGACATACCGGCAGGCATTAGATGCGTTAATGCAACAAAAAGAAGAATATAAATGCATGCCGGAATGGATAGATGAACTCTCAAAAATATCCAACCGCGGCTATACTACTGGATTCGCTTTTGCTGAGGGAAAAATAAACGAAACGAATCCGGACATTAAATATATTCAAACTCACGAACCGGCAGGAAGAGTGCTTCAGTATGACGCATCGCGGAAAATGATTCTGCTCGGCGTCCGGAACCGCTTAAAAATCGGCGACAATCTGGAACTTTTGTTGCAGAAAGATATTGTCACCTTAAAAATAAACGACATGACTGATAAAAACGGGAAGAAACTCTCAGAAACTCACAGCGGCCATGAAATTTATATTCCTTTTGAGCGTCAAGTGCCGGTTGGAGTTTTCGCAAGGCAACAAATCAAATCCAGCTTTATTGCTTAAAACATTAAGTCAAATCTTGCATAAAACAGTTTCATGCCATTTTGTTTTCAAAGGATAACTCGGCGGCAAGGAGAAGGATTCGCAGGCGTATATGATAACGTTGAGGAAGACGGCGACGATGCCAACAAAGTTAGCCGAGGCGAAACGGCATCATTTTCCGCGTGCCTGCGCCTGCTTTATCGCATTTTGCATCCCAAGTTCGTACATCAGCTTTTTCCCTATGACTTCCGAGGGAGCGAAATGCCGCACAAAATCTATTTCGGCATCACTGGGTCTTTCTGTTTCGGATATGTTATCTGCTATTTTCAAATCCCATGGCACGTCTTTGCGAATATCATTCACACTCACCCCATGATGAACTTGGGCAAGATAGATTTCCCTGGTTTGCTCATGGAAATGAAAGATACCCTTGGTGGTCAGCAGCATTGTGGGCCCGGAACCAGGCGCGAAGAGACCTGATTTTTCACGGGCATCGCCGCCTTCGAGATAACCGGGCGAAGTGAAGTAATCAAGCTTGTCGACGAATTCTCCGCCGCGCATGGTCAGGATGGTGCGTTTGGCGTAAGAAAGGAATTCCGGCGCACCTCCCGCACCCGGCAAGCGCGCCTTGGGGTGAAAGTAATCGCCGATAACAGTGGTATTTACATTGCCGAACTTGTCGATCTGCGCTACGCCCAAAAAGCAGACGTCCACAAATCCGCGATAGGTCATGGTAAAGGTAGAAAACAGATCCGTGGCATAAGAAAATCCCCTGCAGGCGTTGGCGTCCGCGATGTGGTTGGGCGGAACCAATGGCTGAAAATCGCAGATGCCTGATTCCATCATCAAAGTCGCATGCGGCGCATGCAGAGCCTTGGCCATGGCTCCCGCAGTCGTGGGCAGACCTACCCCCAGAATGACATTCTCGCCATCGTGGATCTCGCGCGCGGCGGTAATAATCAATAGTTCGTCAAGCGTATATTTTTTAGCCATTAAGCAGCCCCCTTTCTTCCATAATTTTTTCCAACTCTTCCAAGGTGACACCCATAGAGCGTTCGCGTTCATCATTATCCCAGCAGGAGCCAAAGGCACTGCCATAATTCGCCGGCGCTGAGAAACATGGTTTAGCCTTAATGGCATCCAGTTTTCCTGCCCCATAGGAGGCGATATAGTGATCGATATAAGATTGACGGTTTGTGCAGCCGTAGACCCATTCGTCCATCCATGTCTTCAAGCTATCACCCGTTATATCCATCAGGAAAAACATCGCATACATCATGCGATCAAGGTTGTAATATCCCAACACTTCCGTGGGATGTGCCCCCCACGGAACCTCAACAACCGCATCCACCCGGTAACTTGGTATTATGGTCAGATGCGGGCTGGACTGGATAATCTCGTGCTCGACAATTTCCTCGCACGATATCACAATACGCTTGCTGGCAAGCGCCGCAGCCGCGACACTGCCTAAAGCACCCCAGTATTGGGCGTTACCGAACTTGTCTGCACGCTGGACATGCACGATGCACACATCAGGATTGGCCGCAGGCACTGTCAGGATTTTTTTACCGGTATAGGGACAATCAATAATCTTATATTTGTTTTCGCCCATGAAGGATCGTTTTTTGAAAAGGTCTGTGACTATGGCTCCTTCCAGCACCTGCATAAAGCTGAATCCATGCATGCCGGCCAGCAGCCGTGCATTGTACTGAAAGTTGGTATAGTCTTCCATGACAAGGGTACCGGCACGCAGTGCCCGCTCTACGGCCGATCCTCCCTCCTTGCCCCCGGCGCGATAAACGAAAGTGGACACAAGCCGGTCCACACAACCGCCGGCCACAAGCACTTCCACATCAAAAACGCCTGACTGGGAGTAGAGAGTCAGTCCTTTTTTTTGCTGTCGTATGACCTCGAAAACCAGTTCGGCACAGGTACCCACAGTGTAATTGCCAATAACCAGATGATCGCCGTCTTTTACAAACTTTTCAATTGCCTCTTGCGCTTTCATAACCTTGTTCTGTAGCTTCGCCATTTATATCTCCGCAGTATTTAATTACTTTGTACTTGTTACATAATTTATCTTTATTTAAAAATATGTTCCTTAATTGGCGATCCACCACGATAAGAGCCTTAGCACATATAACTGGTGTTTGCTCCACAGGTGACTTCCGCGAATAACATTCAGAATTTCAATTGACTGGATATCTATATCCGTTCATGTAAGAATTTATGTTGCCGGGGAAAAACTTTTAAATGATTTTAAAAATCATAAAATATTCAGTCAAAACATTTTTAACGCAAAATAAAGTACAAGAAAAACATATGTATGTCAATTAATTAATAGAAACGATTTCATCCTTTTTTATTGACACTATTCAATTGAACATGTTAATTAACCGCGTGCCCATTTTTAATATAAAAATGGGCAATATTGAAATTGTCAAAAACCCCATGTGTCGGGACTGTTCAAAAGCCCGTACTTGATACGGAATGTTCAGATGCAAGACACGAAAATACTAAAACCGCGAGGCGAATATTGACATACGTTGAGCGGTGCGGTTTAAAACGCAACGCAGCAGACACCGTCCCCGCGAAGGTGGGGGATGAGCGTTTTGTAAAGCCCTTCGGCTTTTTCAGGTAAGGAATATTTTTAATCGTGATTGCACCTCCCTTGCGGGGGTGCGCACCCGGTCAACAGACCTATATTGATAAATTATTTGTTTAGAACAGTAAGGAGAAAATTGTGACTTTTCAAGAATTGATTTTTGCCCTCGAAAAATACTGGCACTCTCAGGGCTGCGTAATTCAACAACCGTATGATATGGAAGTTGGGGCCGGCACTTTTCACCCTGCGACTTGTCTGCGCGCGTTGGGACCGGAACCGTGGAATGTGGCCTATGTACAACCGTCCAGGCGCCCCACGGACGGCCGCTATGGTGAAAATCCTAACCGCCTTCAACATTATTACCAATATCAGGTCATTATGAAACCATCTCCCTTAAACATTCAGGAGATGTACCTCAATTCGCTCAAAAGTTTCGGCATTGATCCCCTTGATCACGATATCCGCTTCGTGGAAGACGACTGGGAATCACCTACGCTGGGCGCTTGGGGATTAGGCTGGGAAGTATGGCTCGACGGGATGGAAATCTCTCAGTTCACCTATTTCCAACAGGTTGGCGGTTTCGATCTGCATCCGGTTTGCGCGGAACTAACCTACGGGACAGAACGCATCGCCATGTATATTCAGGGCGTCAATAACGTATATGATTTGCAGTGGACTGATAAAATTAAGTATGGCGACATTCATCACAAGGGCGAAGTGGAATTCTCCACTTACAACTTTGAAGTTGCCGACATTCCCATGTTGCGCAAACTCTTCGACACTTACGAAGAGGAAGCACTGCGTATTGCCGGAAAAAATCTGGTGCTGCCCGCTTATGATTACTGTTTGAAATGCTCCCATACATTCAATCTGCTCAACGCCCGTGGCGCTATAAGCGTGGCCGAACGCACCAGTTACATTGGCCGAGTACGTAATCTGGCCAGAATCAGCGCGGAGCTTTATCTTAAACAACGCGAAGAACTGGGATACCCCCTTTTAAAGAACAACTAGAATATCTGGAGACAAAATGAGTAACGAATTGCTTTTTGAAATTGGCACCGAAGAAATTCCCGCGGGATTACTGTCCAGGGCTGTGGTGGATATGGAAGACATCATTCGTAAATCTTTGACGGAGGGGCGTATTGGCTTTACCGGAATTAAGTGTATGGCCACACCGCGCCGCCTTGTGCTCGCTATAGCCGATTTAGCGCCAAAACAGGATGATCAAACCATAGAAAAAATCGGGCCTGCCAAAAAGGCCGCTTTTGACGAAAACGGAAATCCGACAAAAGCGGCACTGGGATTTGCCAGGGGACAAGGGATGGATATTTCTCAACTGGAAACTATTGTCACTGAAAAAGGCGAATATCTTGGATCGCGCAAGACAATTGCCGGCCAGCCGACGACAACTTTGTTGCCCGAAATTCTTGCAAGTTTTCTTCTGGCAATACCTTTTAGAAAATCTATGCGATGGGGAAACTATGATTTGCGCTTCGCCCGTCCGGTGCACTGGATTCTGGCACTTTATGGCGGCAATGTTGTTCCTTTGAAGATTGAAGATATTGAAAGCGGCAACACCTCACGCGGACATCGTTTTATGAACCCCGCTCGTTTTTCCGTCAACGGTTTCGAAGATTATCTAAGCAAGGCCAGAGAAAATTTTGTTATAGCCGATCATGTCGAAAGAAGAAATTTAATTCTCGAAGAAGCACAGAAATCAGCTGCCGAGGTCGGCGGAAAACTTTTTTACACGGATGATTTACTGGAAACAGTCAGTTTGATCGTGGAATATCCGGTGATCGTGCGCGGCAGTTTTGAGGAGGAATATTTAAAAATTCCCAAAGAAGTTCTTATAACAACAATGATCTCACACCAGAAATACTTCCCTGTCGTAAATGATGGAGGAAAACTTCTGCCTTATTTCATCGCAGTCAGCAATACCAGGCCCCGCGACATCACAGTGGTAGCCAAAGGAAATGAAAGGGTGCTGCGGGCGCGTCTGGCCGATGCTTCTTTTTTCTTTGAGGAGGACAAAAAAGTGCCCCTGGAAGACCGCGTGGAATCACTCAAAAAAGTTGTCTTCCATACACTCCTGGGAACATCGCACAAAAAGGTTATGCGCTTCCGTAAACTGGCGATAAAGATCGCGTCCAAAGTAAAACCATCTGTTAAGAAAAATGTTGACCGCGCCGCGCTTCTGGCCAAGGCCGATCTGGAATCGCTCATGGTAGGAGAATTCTCTGAGCTTCAGGGTATAATGGGTCGTGAATACGCTCTCTTAGCCGGCGAAAAACCTGAAATCGCCAATGCCATCTATGAACATTATTTGCCGATTGTTGCAGGCGGTGATTTGCCTCAATCGGATGAAGGCTCGATTGTCGGCATAGCCGATAAAATTGATACGATTGCCGGTTTCTTCGGCGTGGGTCTGCCGCCGACCGGCACTACCGATCCCTACGCAATGCGCCGTCAGGCATTGGGAATCATTAATATTATTTTATCCCGCCGTTATTCACTGAGTATGAATTTCCTGATTGATGAAAGTTTGGCGCTGCTCAAGGATGTTTTGAAAAAACCGGCTGATGATATAAAAAAGGATATTCTGGATTTCTTCAGGGGACGCCTGCAAAATCAACTGATCACTCAGGGATATGCTTACGATACAGTGGACGCTGTTCTCTCTGCGGATATTGACGATCTTGTTCAGGTTATTGAAAAAATTAAGGCTTTGGAGGCATTTCGTCAGAATCCCGAGTTTGAACCAATTTCTATCGCTTTTAAACGAGTGGACAATATTTTAAAGGATTTCCGCGATGGTCAAATTGATATCGGTCTGCTTTCAGCTGATGCGGAAATAAATCTGTTTTCTTCCTTTGATGACATCAAAACCCGCGTGGAAAAATGCATCGCGGAAGAGGATTTCAGCGCCGCCTTGAACAAACTGGCAGCTCTGCGCCCTCCTGTAGATGATTTCTTTGACAACGTCATGGTGATGGATAAAGATGAAAAAGTCCGTTTTAACCGCCTATCGCTTCTAGCTGATATTTCAGCTCTTTTTCATAAAATTGCCGATTTTTCTAAAATTGTGACCACGGACTGATTTTTTACTGACTGCGTCATAAATTACTATATCAGGTACATTGACATTAATATAAATCCTTGCTAAGATAAAAAATATTTAAAAATCAAGGAATGATTTACTCCATGGCTGGCCCTTTAAATGCACCCTCTGCAAAATTTGTTAACAATGGTAATTCCAAGGTACGCAAGGAGTTGCTGGATATAACAAACCATATTCATGCAGCTCAAAATATCAAACAAATTCTTGTAGATTTAAAAAGCGGCATTCTAAACCTTTTTAACGCCAATTCTATAACTATTTACGTCGTTGATAAATTACGTAATGAAATTTATTCCATGTTTCTGGCCGGCACGCAACTTAAAGAAATCCGCTTGCCGATAAATAATAAAAGCATCGCCGGCTATGTGGCCAACACAGGTGCAGTAATCAATATTGAAAATGCTTACAATCAAAAAGAACTCAAAAATATTGAGGCTGAATTAACTTTTGACGATAGCTGGGATAAAAAAACAGGTTTTAAAACAAGACAAATTCTTGCGGCTCCTATTTACAATAACAATCAGCTAATGGGCGTCATCCAGATTATCAATAAAAAAATCGGCGAAGGAAAATTTTCTGAAGAAGAAATAGGGCTGGCACTCGAAATTGCTGAAGTTCTGGGAGTTGCCTTTTATAATCAACAACGTTTCGTGCGTCATAGAAAAACCCGATTTGACTATTTATTAAGCCATGATTTGATCAAGGAAGAAGAACTGGAAAATGCCTGGAAGGAATCACGTGAGAAGAAAGAATCCATGGAAAATTTCCTCATGCAGAAACACAAAATATCCAAAGATGATATCGGCCATGCTTTCGAGGAATTCTATAACTGCCGTTTTATTAAATATAATGATAAAATACCGATCCCCGGTCATTTAATTAAAAACTTAAAGCAAAATTTCCTGCGCCGTGAACTATGGGTGCCTTTGGAAATGATCGGAGACAAGATTCATGTTCTCCTGGATGATCCCAGCAATCTTATTAAGAAAGACACCATCGAAAGTCTTTTAAAAACCAAACAGGTAAAATACGATGTCGCCCTGGAAGAAGACATCATAAAATATATTAATCTTTTTTTTAATTCTCCCGATGAAGAACATTCTTTCACGGAAATATTGGGACGGATGGAAGGTGAAGAGGCTGCCCCGGATGATGAGGAAGGTGGCGAAGCTGTCACAGACTCGGACAGCGTTATTATGCAGCTTGTCAATAAAATTATTAATGACGCCTATAATCGCCGTGCCTCGGATATACACGTTGAACCCAATGTGGGCAGAAAGAATGTTGAGATTCGATTCCGAGTTGATGGAGACTGTGCTCTCTATCAAACGGTTCCTTTCAGTTACCGTGCCGCCATTATTTCGCGCATCAAAATAATGTCTAATCTGGATATCACCGTTAAAAGAATGCCCCAGGACGGCAAGATTAAATTCAGGCGCAACACAGGTGAGGAAATAGAATTACGTGTGGCGACAATTCCAACTCAAGGCGGGGTGGAAGATGTGGTTATGCGTATTTTAGCTAAAGGCGAAACAATGCCCATAGAGGATATGGCTTTAACGCCGCGCAATTACAAAGAACTGGTTAGCATTATTTCCAAACCTTACGGTATGATTTTATGCGTTGGTCCTACAGGTTCCGGTAAAACGACCACACTGCACGCGGCTCTGCATCACATTAACCGGCCGGACAAAAAAATATGGACAGCGGAAGACCCCGTAGAAATTACACAATATGGTTTGCGTCAAGTCCAGGTACAATCGAAGATCGGCTTTGACTTTGCCGCGGCTATGCGAGCGTTTCTACGTGCTGACCCTGACGTCATTATGGTTGGCGAAATGCGTGATTTTGAAACAGCCAGAACAGGTGTTGAGGCCTCTCTTACCGGTCACTTGGTATTCAGCACCCTGCACACCAACAGTGCTCCGGAAACTATTGTACGCCTTCTGGATATGGGCATTGATCCTCTTAATTTCGCCGATGCCTTGCTGGGAATTCTCGCTCAACGTCTAGTGCGCACACTATGCAAATCCTGCAAGGAAGCATATCATCCCACTAAGGAAGAATATAATGAAATTGCCGAAAGCTATGGCCGGGAAGAATTTGATAAATTAAATATTCCTTACAATGACGACTTCAAACTTTTCAAACCGAAGGGTTGTGGTAATTGTAATGGAACCGGATATAAAGGCAGATTAGGCATACACGAACTCTTAGTAGGCACCGATGATATCAAAAGAATGGTGCAAAAGCATGAAACCGTTGAAGTCATGCGGGAAAAAGCACAAAGTGAAGGTATGACAACCCTTTTACAAGATGGTATTCTAAAAGCCATGAAAGGTTATACCGATTTTATGCAAGTGCGACGTGTTTGTATTAAATAATTTATTGGTATAAAGTCCTTCCTTTCTTCAATAAAACGTTCTTAATTTTTAGCTTGATTCTTCAATTTTTCCAATTTAAATTAATCCTTTAAGAGTTAATTGGTATTATCCGCTGTATGCCGTGGATAATCTTAAATTCTTAATCAATGATATTATTAAACATCCTTCCGCTTACCCCGAAGCAAAGTGTGGGAAATGCGTTCACTGCCTAATTAATTTAATCTTTTCCACATTTCATTAAACGCGTTTTAATATTTTATTTAAAAAGAAAGTGGATCAGACGAAATTTTTCGAGGAATAATTTTAGAATTTTTTACGAATATAGTTAATATTATCTGTTTGGCACGATAATTTCAATATAATAAAGGCAAATAAACAAATTACCCTAAGGAGGTAACAGATCATGAAAAAGACATTAGGAACTATCATAGTAGCGGCGGCGGTTATTCTTTTAACAGCAACTTTCAGCTTTGCCGAGTATGCGGCGGCGGGAGCAACCAATTTCCCGTTCTTCCAACTGGGTTGCTTAATCATCGGCGGATTGATTCTGGTTTCCTTAAAACGCAAATATGAAAAGATGTACATTGGCGAAGTAGTTGGAATCTTCGCTCTGTACACGATCCTGATGGCGCTTTTCACCAATCCGGTTATTGAAACTGTAAAGGTTATCGTCAGCTAAGGAGTGCCAGAACAAAATCTGTTCAAGAAAGGAGGAATGAACAATGTGGGCAGCACAAAAAACTCACCACGAACAAGTAAACAATATCAGGCAGGTAATGATGCTTTCTGCATGGGGTTTTACGATGGTGGTTGTTTCCTTCCTGTTCCTTTACGTTGGACATTTACTTGACGGTAAATTGGGAACTTCTCCTGATTTCATGCTGGGCTTCTTTCTTTTGGGATTCTTTCTCTGCATCATGAGACTCTATCAGGAAGCCTGTGAAAAAAGAAAGGATGTTTAATTACGTAAAATAACATGATCTGTAATACAAAGATACCAACCCCCTTACGATATAATGTCTTAAGGGGGTTTTATATTAC
>JBEKJX010000089.1:0-10251 GCA_050011015.1 Smithella sp. | reverse complement strand
TAAAAAAGGACGCTGCCAGAATGGAGATGCTTATATTTACAGCCTCGTTGCTGGTTACTATTGTAATCAACAGCCGCCTCTGGTTTTCCAGCAATTTAACGACATAGTCGAAGAACGGATAATTATCCTGTTTCATCTTATGCAAATGTAAATCTCTCAGCGACAAAAGCGCTGCTTCCGCCGACGAAAAAAATCCGGAAAGCATAAAAAGAATAAACAGAACAACGATATCAGAATTCCAACCCAATTATTTGCCACCTCATCCCTGTTATTAATGTATAGTATAATTTAACAGATTGTAGAAAAAAAAGATACCGCACTTTATACCAATTCTAAATTAAAGCGCTATTTTTGTTGGCTGCGTCGTCGGTTTACTCAACGTATATAAAATACGCCTCGTCACCTCAATATCATCTTTGATTTAGAAATGGTATTATACATTGTTTTTAATGGAAAAATTCATTGCATCGCGATTATTCCATTGACAGTGATAATTATTCTTTTTATATAGTCCGATACTTATTAAAAAATCCAAACAGGAGATTCCGGTTATGACCAACATACTGCTTATAGGAAATGGCGCCCGCGAACACGCGTTGGCCGAAGCGATTGAGCGCTCGGAACAAAAACCACGATTATTCTCTTTCATGAAGTCAAACAATCCCGGTCTCGCCTCCCTTTCGGCAAAAACCATGCTGGGCAGCTATACCGACCTTAAAGCAATTACAGAATTTGCCAAGGGAAATAAGATAGAGTTTGCCGTCATTGGCCCGGAAGACCCTCTCAATAACGGTGTTGTGGATGCTTTGTCCATGATAGATATTCCTTCAGTCGGGCCCACGAAAAGCCTGGCCAGACTGGAGACTTCCAAATCGTTTACCAGAAATCTGGTCCGGAAATACAACATCCCCGGCAATCCACGCTTCCAGGTATTTAAAACGATCGACGGAGTTGAAGCTTTTCTGAATGAACTGGAAGGCATTGTTCTCAAGCCGGATGGTTTGACCGGCGGGAAAGGCGTGCTGGTTCAGGGCGATCACTTTGTTAACAGAGAAGAAGCTCTGAATCTGTGCAAACAAATACTGGCGGATGGTTCTTCGCTGATTGTCGAGGAAAAATTTGACGGCGAGGAATTCTCTTTGCAATGTCTGTGCGACGGTAAAACTGTCGTGGGCACACCGCTGGCGCAGGATCACAAAAGAAGATTTGACCAGGATAAGGGACCCAATACGGGAGGCATGGGCTCATATTCGCTGGCCGATCATTCAATGCCTTTTTTAAAGCCGCAGGATTTGCAGGACGGGCTGGAGATCACCCGTCAGGTCGCGGCGGCGTTATTTAAGGAAACCGGCAGCCTTTACAAAGGAGTAATGTACGGTGGATTTATCGCTACCAAAGACGGGATAAAACTTCTGGAATACAACGCGCGGTTTGGCGATCCGGAAGCCATGAACATTCTGCCTCTTTTAAAAACAGACTTTGTGGAAATCTGCCGCCACATCATTGCCGGGACACTGGATAAATTAAAGATTGAATTCGAACACAAGGCAACCGTTTGCAAATATGTTGTGCCAAAAGGTTACGGCCTGCCCGCCAATCATCCCGACGCGGCTTCTTCGAAAGCAAAGATTGAAGTGGGCGATGTGAGAGAGGCCAGACTTTACTATTCATCCGTAGATCAGAAAGAAGATGGTTTGTATTTGAGCTCTTCGCGCGCCATCGGCATTGTCGGAATTGCAAACACTTTGGCCGATGCCCGCAAAATCGCCGAAGAAGGCGTTAAAGCCATCAAAGGCCCTGTTGCCTATCGCGCCGATATCGGCACTGACGCTCTTATCCAGAAACGCATTGATCACATGAAGAAGATACGAAAAGATTATTTGTAGAAGCACTTATTGAAATATTTTAGTCTGACGACTCGGCTTTTCCGGAGCGCTTCATGTCCAATCATCCAATGAAAAAAGACAATATTAATCCATATATTCGCCTGGATTTCTTGGATTCCCTGCGCTTTTTCGCGATAGTCTACGTGGTTATCAGCCACTTGAGAGTGATCCCTGAACCAAATCTTATGATTCCTGAATGGATTGCACCATTCATCATCAATGGTGGCAGCGCCGGTGTTAGTCTCTTCTTTGTTTTGAGCGCCTTTTCCCTGTCCTATTCCATGGATGCACGCGCAGGTGAGGCAATGCTGACGCGCCGATTCTATATTCGGCGTTTCTTCAGAATTGTTCCCTTGTTCTATTTAATGATGTTAGTATATTGGATTCGTGACGCCGCTATTTTTGGTTTATTGCATCCTGTTTCCGAAGTTCTCGTCAACGCATCGCTCCTGTTCAATCTGATACCAGCATTCATAACCGGTTTTGTGTGGGCAAGCTGGACCATTGGTGTATTGATTTTGCTATATCTTCTATTCCCGCTGATCCACAGGTATATTCGCAATTTGCCAGCAGCACTGACACTGTTTGTGGCATCCATCCTAATGGCGAGGGGATGGTCATTTTTTGTCATCAATTACGGTGAATTAACAGGATATCTGACCCCTGATCAAATGAATTATGTATGGGGTTTCGGGTTTCTTCAGAATCTGCCCATGTTTGTCTGTGGCGTTATTACCTATCGTTTGTTTTCCGATTACTTTATCAAAATGACCCAAAAGGCGCGATACATGGCGGGGCTTCTGTTCATCATGTCATTTTTATTTCTTTATGCCGCCTTACTTACCGGACGTTTGCAGAACATCCTCTGGGAAACGAAAACCTGGCAGGGTATTTGTTTTTCCCTGCTTGTATTAGGCTTGGGATTGAGGCCTTTTAGTTTTCTGGTCAACTCTAAAACCGTTTATTTGGGCAAAGCCAGTTACTCGATGTATCTTTTCCATCCGATACTCACTTTCACTTTTGTCCCGGTTTATTACTGGTGTTACGATCATCTGTCGGCAGATCTTTCAGGATTTTCAGTGTCGCTGTTGATTACACTTATTCCGCTCACGGTGATATCACTGATATCCTATAAATACATTGAACGTCCGGGGATTTCCTGGGGAGAAAAATTAATCAGCAGGAGATGGCCGATAAATCGCCTTGACAGGGAACAAAAAAGCCATTAAGAACAATTCGACAGGTATCGAAACATAAAAAACGAATTTAGCAAATTGCATCCGGGGAGTTACAGAGATGAAGATGGAAACCAAACAACTGGCAAAGATCATGAAAGCGCTTTCCAACGCCAACCGGCTGGAGTTATATCTGGAAATCAAAAAGAAACAGGAAGTCAGTTATGAAACAGGAGAAGAATGTTTTATTACCGATATCATCTCCTGCATGAATATCGGCGCGCCAACAATATCGCATCATTTAAAAGAACTTGCCAATGCCGACTTGATCACCACCGAGCGCAGGGGCAAATTTCTTGTAGCCCAAATCTGCAAGAAGACCCTGGAAGCCGCATCCCGGATTTTGTCACTGAAGGGCGGAAAATAGACAAAATTTTTTGCTTGACAGTTCGATATATATCGAAGTATTAAACAATCAAAAAACAATGAAGGGGACAGATAATGCTTTTCAATAAATCAGTCACTGATATTATCCGGCAGCGTAAATCAATCCGTAGCTACATAGAAAGGCCTATTGAAGAAGACAAGAAAGAAACGTTGAGAAAATTCCTTTCAGACAACACAATCGGACCGCTGGGGACAAAAGCGCGCTTTATCTTTATAACCGCTGATATAAAAGACCGCGAATCCTTGCGGGGGCTTATCACCTACGGAATGATTAAAAATCCCATGGGGTTTATCATCGGCGCGGTTGAAAACGCCCCGCGCAGCCTGGAGGACTTTGGCTATTTGATGGAAAAAAATATTCTGAAAGCGACGGATCTGGGATTAGGCACGTGCTGGCTGGGCGGGACATTCAGTTCCAGCCGCTTTGCGCAAAAGATCGCTTTGCAAAAAAATGAAGTCCTGCCTGCCGTAACGCCGGCAGGTTACGCCGTGCCTAAAATTAATGTAATAGATTCTGTAATTCGCGACTCCGTCGGAGCAAGCAATCGCAAGCCGTGGAGCTTATTATTTTTCAAGGATGATAAACCTCTGTCCATCGAGGAGGCCGGACATTATGCCACTCCGCTCGAAATGGTCCGTCTTGCGCCTTCAGCCAATAATTTTCAGCCCTGGCGAATCATCAAGGAGAGCAAAACGAACATATTTCATTTTTACTTAAAACGCATGCCGGGACTAAGACAATTATTATTTATGAAATCAGACTTACAGCGAGTGGATATAGGTATCGCCATGTGTCATTTTGCGCTGGCTGTGGAGGAAGAGGGTTTAAGCGGAGCCTGGACGATTAATGATCCCCGCCTGGGAAGCATGGCCGACAAACTGGATTACATAGTCACATGGACCGGTAGCAAATAGGCATGTTATAAGAGGAATATATTAATCTCTTTTAAAAATAATCATATCATAAAGGAGGAAAAATTCATGGCGCAAACAGTCCTTATCACCGGCGCTTCCGAAGGCATCGGTCATGAACTGGTAAAATTATTTGCGAAAGACGGTTATGATTGTGTGCTGGCAGCGCGCAACAAACAGAAAATGGATCAGCTAGCCGCGGAAGTTGAAAAGTGCTTCGGCATTAAAACGCGGGTTATCGCCAAGGACCTTTCCCTGCCTGAATCCGCGCAGGAGATTTTTGACGAACTGAACGCGGTCAATGTGCCCGTCGATGTGCTGATTAACAATGCAGGGCTGGGACTTTGCGGTGATTTTGCAATGTCTGATATGAGCATGAACATGCATATGATACAAGTAAATCTTCTAAGCCTGACAAAATTAACATGGTTGTTCCTACCCGGCATGATTAAGCGCAAATCCGGCAAGATCATGAACGTAGGCTCCATTGCCTCGTTTGCACCCAGTCCTAACTTTGCCTTGTATAATGCAACTAAGTCTTATGTGCTGTTTTTTTCCGAGGCGCTGAGAGAAGAACTGAAAGGCACAGGAGTAAGTGTAACCTGTCTGTGTCCGGGCGCGACCGATACTCAGTGGCAAGCAAGGGCTGGCGCGAAAAATATCCGGCTGAATAAGGTGCGGATGGTCGATGCCAAAACCGTAGCTGAAGTGGGCTATAAAGGTTTGATGAAAGGCAAAAGGGTGGTCATTCCCGGGTTAGATAACAAAATGACCGTGCTCTCAGCCAAGTTCGCCCCGCGGGCTGTGACTTTAAAAGTCTCACAATTTTTAACCCGGAAAACAAGTTGATCTTCATAAGGCCATTACTTCTGCTCATATATCCAAAGATGGACTACTCTTGATAATCGAGCCGGGTAATGGCCGGAATATTTAATCAGTACCGCGTCACGTGATGTTCCGCCAAACCGAAGAAATTCGTAAGCGGATATATCCGGTTATTATCATCTTTAAATCTGCCGTTATATATACCGAACAACTGGTGAAAATCAGAACAGATAAATCCGGCATTAATCTTTTCTGCTCTTTCACCGGACGGCGTGAATAATAGATCCAGATATCCGTCTGTTGTTTTCACTTCCCAGGAGCGCATGATATTGCTTTTTTCAAATTTAAAGCGCGCCGCTTTCAGGCAATAGATTTTTCCGTCAACCCACATGCAGTTTTCATTAAAATCTTCATCATCAGTCATCATATTCTGGCAAAGATTTAATGCTAAAAGTTCTCCGTATTCATTATAGCCGGCAGATGTCGCCCATTTCCAGAAACTGGAATAAGGATAATATGTTTTTTGTTCATCCAGTAAAGCGACATCCTGCTTTCGATCAATCACAATATTTTTAGTTCCAAGTCTAATCGTTCCTTCCGCCGGCGCGGCTACCTTGTGCGTATAAAAAGGTCTGAATTGCGTAATTGGTGAAACCTGAACAAGCGGTTCGATAGTTTTCAGGTCTTCGAAAATCTTAATTTCCCCTCTTACCGCGGGCAGGTCTTTCCTGCCATCAATATCAATAATTATCTTGTGGAAACCATCGTTGAGCCGGTTCTCAAAACGCAGCCGGTACCCTTTTTTCGTAAATTCACAGCTATCGTCATGAACCTGCCGGGCGACATGCGACGCGCCGCCTGGCGACTGCATGCTGTGTTCAAAACGTTTTTTTTCAATCCTGTCATAGGCATAAAAAAAGGAGACACCCATAAATTTAGCATCAAAAATTACCATTCCGAAATAATGGGTAGGGGTAATAATGCCGAAATGCTGCCATTCCTTGAGACGGAATTTCTTCCAGAGAGCGGGAACTTTGGATGAAGAAGAATACAGGGGCGCGTCGAGAATATTCACATGAATAAATGGCGTGCGGAATGTCCCGAAGTTTATCGTTCCATCTTTTTCAACCATTTTTTCAGGAGTTGTTTCTACTTTTCTCACAACATTCACCTCCAGCATTAAACCACTTCTGATTATCTTTAATACTTTGGAGCCTGGGGAAGATTGGGAAAATTAGCGTCCAGTGCGGCGTTCCATTTATCGATGACCGGCTTGATACTTTCCATCAATTCCGCAATGTCCCCTTCAATTACAATAGACTTGATTTTATCACCCTGAGCAATTTGATTAACAACTTTCTGGTCAACTTCGCTCATCACTTCGCCAAACACCGTATGTTTGCCGTCCAGCCACGGAGTCGGTACGTGAGTAATAAAAAACTGGCTGCCATTGGTTTGCGGTCCGGCATTAGCCATGGAAAGAATTCCGGGCTTGCTGTGCCGCAACGCCCTGACAAATTCATCCTGAAATTTATATCCGGGCCCACCGCGTCCGTCGCCCGCGGGACAGCCGCCCTGAATCATAAAATCGGGAATAACACGATGAAATTTCAACCCATTGTAATAACCGCGCCGCGCCAGGTTGACATAATTTCCCACAGTAACAGGCGTCAGATCGGGGAAAAGACGCAAATTAATTGTTCCTTTATCGGTTTCAATAATTGCTTTCAAATCGTTTTTCATTTCAATCTCCTTAGCATTCATCTGATGTCATTTAGATTTCAAAGGATAACGAGGCGGCAAGGGAGAGGCTCCGGAAGCGTATATTAATACGCTGAGGAAACCGACGACGCAACCAACAAAGTTAGCCAAAGAAAACAAAGTGGCATTGTTCAAACTTTAAAGATTACGGACTCATAAGTCAAGATAAAAAGGATAGCTAGAAATTTACAAAGTAATAGTTTGTCTTACCCACACTAAATACTTTTTCTAAATCAAAGATGATATTGAGGCGGCTAGGCGGAGGCGACGAGATGTATTATCCATACGTTGAGAAAGCCGTCAATGACGCCAACAAAAATAGCGTTTTGATTTAGAATTGGTATAACTCATTGCGATGTCCCCGGGTATGAGATATACAGACCACTATGATAAAGGGCGCTGATAAAATCAAAATTCTTCTGGGCCGCCAACTGTTGACCTGGTACAGGCGTAATCAACGATCCCTTCCCTGGCGGGAAACAAGCGATCCTTACCGTATCTGGATTTCTGAGATCATGCTCCAGCAAACCCAGGTTGATACGATGATTCCTTATTATCGTCGTTTTCTGAAAGTTTTTCCGACCGTTTTCTCACTGGCTGGCGCCCCCTTGCAGGATGTGCTCAAGGCGTGGGAAAACCTGGGTTACTATTCGCGGGCCAGAAATATTCACGCCGCCGCCCGGATGATTGTTGAGAAGTTTGGTGGTCAGGTCCCCGATAATTTGGAAGGGATTAAAACACTACCCGGCATCGGCCAATACACAGCCGGTGCAATCTTAAGCATTGCCTATGGGCAGCCGCTTCCCGCCGTTGACGGCAATGTCAGCCGGATTTTATGCCGTATTTTTGCCATCCGCAAGCCCGTGGACAACACACGGGGGCAAAAGCAATTGCGGACGCTCGCCGCTTCGCTGATTCCTGTCAAACATCCCGGAGATTTCAATCAGGCCATGATGGATCTGGGGGCGACGATCTGTAAAGCCAAGAATCCCGACTGTTCACGTTGTCCTGTAGCCGCCCATTGCCTGGCGCGGCTTCACCATTTACAAAGCGTTCTGCCAATAAACAGGAAGGCTGCCGCAATCCCTCACAGGCTCGCGGCAGCCGCCGTCATCCGTAATTCAGAGGGCAAGTTGTTGATTGTTCAGCGGCCGACATCAGGCTTGCTCGCCTCTTTGTGGAAACTGCCCGGCGGCTTTATCGAAGATGTTAAGAACATAGAAAAAGGGTTGAAGTGCAGCGTAAAAGAAGAACTGGGCATTTCTATCGGGTCGACAAAGCATCTGGCTTCAGTCAATCATACCTACACACACTTCCGCATAACTCTTCAAGCATACGAATGCCGTTTGCTAAAAGGCACCCCTAAGTCGACAGGGTGCCAGGATTGGCGATGGGCATCGTTCATTGATTTAAAGAAGTTGCCTTTGTCGAAAATTGACAGAATGATTCTGGCAGCAATTTTATGATGTCACCTTTTGCCCGTACCTGTTCGGGTGTAAATGTTCGGGCGAGTCTTTTGGACTCGCCCGTCTTTTTAAATCTGGAAGGTATCGATTGAATTGGGACTGGAATTAATGATGGAACAAGCGTAATCCGCAAAAGGCCATAGCAATGCCGTATTTGTTGCAGGTATCAATCACCTGCTGATCGCGTATGGAACCGCCTGCCTCAACAATGGCGGTCACTCCGCTGCGGTGCGCGCGCTCAATGTTGTCGCCAAAGGGAAAAAACGCGTCGCTACCCAGAGAAACTCCGGTGACCCTGCTCAACCATTTTTGCTTTTGAGCCCTGGTTAAGGGTTTGGGCTGCTTCGTAAATGTTTCGGCCCATACGTTGTCACCGATGACCTCCTCCGGTGTATCACCTAAGTAAACATCGGTGGCGTTGTCGCGGTTGGGTTTGGAAACATCATCGCGGAAAGGCAGATTTAGCACCTTGGGCATATGGCGCAGTTGCCAGTTATCGGCCTTCTGACCGGCCAGACGGGTACAGTGGATACGGCTCTGCTGGCCCGCGCCCACGCCGATAACCTGTCCGTCCTGCACGTAGCAGACGCTGTTGGATTGCGTGTATTTCAGGGTAATCAGGCTAAGCACCAGGTCGCGTTTCTGCGCATCGGTCAGGGTTTTGTTTTCGGTTACCATATTTTCCAGCATGCGGCTGTCGATCTTCAGATCGTTGCGGCCCTGCTCAAAAGTAATGCCATACACCTGTTTGTGCTCCAGAGAGGCAGGCACATAGTTGGGGTCGATGGAAACCACATTATAATTGCCGCCCTTCTTGGATTTCAGAATTTCCAGGGCTTCAGGCTCATAGCCCGGGGCAATGATGCCGTCAGTGACCTCAGATTTGATAATTTTCGCCGTGGGCACGTCGCAGATATCGCTAAGCGCGATCCAGTCGCCGAAACTGCTCATGCGATCAGCGCCGCGGGCGCGTGCGTAGGCACAGGCCAGCGCTGATAGCTTCATTTTAGGATCGATGTGATACATTTTGCGCAGAACTCTGTCCAGGGGGTAGCCCAGAGCGGCGCCGGCGGGGGAGACATGTTTGAAGGATGCCGAGGCAACCATACCGGTATTCTCTTTCAGCTCTTTCACCAGTTGCCAACTGTTGAACGCATCCAAAAAGTTGATATATTGGTTGGGGTTGCAGCCGTATTTCAGTTGTATTTCGTTCATTGATTATCCCTCCACTGTTTTGTATTTGTTGATGATGACGTCTTTGCAGGATTGAGTTGCCAGGTCAATGGCGCGCACAAATAGACTCACCTTGTTTTCTTCGTTCAGTGCTTTCCACAACTTGGCGGCGTATTTATCGGGCTCATCCTCATCCACGGAAACGTGCAAAGGTTCGCCTGCAAAACTGGGAATCGGCGTGCCGTTGTATTTGTAGGTGCTGATAAAGTGTCCATCACCTGCCAGGGGCTGCGGATAATCGAAGGTAAAGCGCTGCACGCTCTTCTCATTGCCGTCGCAGCTCTTCAAAATGCTGAGCTTATAGCAGCCTGCGCGCATATCCACAACACCGGAAATACGGGGTGTCCAGTTGGGACCGTCATCCTCAAAGGTACGGGTTGAAAGCGCGGCTTCAAAACCATATCCGGGGAATTGGTTGCGGGCTATAAAATCACGGATGGTATTGGTCTGGTCACCGTTGGTCACAATCGTCGTGTTGTTCAGAGTCAGAACGGGATTGTAAATAATAAGGTGCGGATCAGTCATTTTGGAAGGATCGGCAGCCAT
>JBEKJX010000088.1:0-9866 GCA_050011015.1 Smithella sp. | reverse complement strand
ATGCTTTTTGCCAGGAATTCCAGCGTGCCGCCGGCCACGGAAGTTGTCCCCTGCACTCCGCCGCTGTCGGTTAACGTAATCGAGCCTGCAGGATTCGAATCGCTCTTACTGCTCCCAGCCACAACAAGAAAATCGGCAGTCTGATATGTTCCGTCGGTTTTAAGACCTGAAGTGGTGCTTACACGGGCGGCACTTATTGTTAAATCGGCTCCTCCGGTTGCGAGCGATCCGGCGCCTTTAAAAGCAACATCGCCCCCGCTGTTGAGTGCAATATTCGAGAATCCGCTGAAGAGAACATCGCCGTTGCCGACGTTAATGCTGCCTCCGTTGAACGATATCTGACCGGCATTGGTCGAAACTGCCGCAGCCGTGGACACGCTTCCCGAGTTCTGCAGGTTGATAGTCGGCGCTGTCACTTTGATTTGGTCCGTGCCGCTTATCATCCCGACAATTCTTTGAGCGTCAAATGTCAGGCTGCCGACCGCCGAAAGCGAAGATACGCCCAGGAACTCAATATCGTTTTCACCGGTAAATGTAATGTTTTTATATCCGGAAAATCTATTCAGAACATCATCCGTCAAGTGAAGTCCTGTCGCACCGGATGGAGTTGTTTCACCGAAATAAATATTTGCGCTTTTCAGCGTAATGGCGCTGTTGTCCACCTGAAGTTTTCCGTTAATTCCTTCGACATTATTGACATCAAGCGTTATATTGTCTTTCGCGTATAAAACGGAACCTTCAGCAATATTGAGGTTTCCGGTCGTGATGAGGCTTATCGTATCCGTGCCGCTGGTTCCGACGGTATTCTTCACACCAATATTTACTCCTGATTGTATTGTAATGGAAGGATCTTCAGTCGTTGTTTTATTGGCTGTAAGAGAAATATTTTCCACATCCAGAACCACACCGGACTCTACATCGATACTGTGGGTATCGTTTCCTCCCAGATTTACCGCGCTGAAACCTTTTCCGGAAAGGCTTTCTGCGGAAACAACCAGTTTACCCTGAAGAGATGAATCCACCGCCGTGCTGAAATCAAAACCTGCTGGTAAAAGATTTATACCGGATTGCTGAATAACTATATTAAGGCCGCTCAAATCTAAAACCCCGCCCTGATAACCCGCCAATGCCGCGGCCTGCAAGTTACAGTCGATAACCGCTGTTTCACCGGCAATATTTATATTTCCGGCATTCCCGGCTGTGAATGTCTGCTGTCCAAAACTTCCTTCTGTCAGAACATCCGCTGCCGGTCTTACAATGTAAACCTGTGGGCGGGTTGAGCGAATTGTAGTATCGGCCACCGATGCATATCCGACAGTGAGGGAATAACTCTGGTTGGTCACCGCGCCTTGAACAGGAATAATACTGCTAGATTGCAATTGAATGATATATGCCCCGGGCAGAAAAGCATAATCAACCGGCAGCAGGGTATAAGTTCCGGCAGCCAAACCGCCTCCGCCGGTTAAATAAACGGTAGCTCCGGGCAACTGTATGGAATTGCCGCTAATGACAACATAAGTCCCCGGGTTTGCGAGTGGATTAACGGTACCTGCGATGCCTGCCTGCCAAAAATAAGAAAAAATCGACCCGCCGCCGGAAGCGTTGATTGTCGCGGTGCTGGCGGTTATAACATCCCCTCCGGCTGCATTAATGGTTATGGAACTCGCGGGAGCGCTATTTACGTCTACCACTGTGTTTGTCTTGTCCGTTATTGTCCACACGCCATTGACATCGGTATCACCGTATTTAACCGTTGTATCGCCGGCCGTTGTAACGACACTGCCGCCGGCAAGAAAAATTCGCCCTCCCGTACTCTCGGACGAATCATTAATGTAATTTTGCAAAGTGATGGTACCCATGGGCGCCGCCAGTACGCCTTCGACATCAATGCCTCCCAACGCTCCAACGGTCAAACTACCGCCGGCGGAATATATATATCCTCCTATGGGAACATCCGCCGGAAGAATCGTTATCTTCCCCATAGAAAAAAGATCACAGGTGGAATTCGTCGTCGGATATATGCGGTCGGCTTTCATGGTCAAATCTCCGGCAACATAAAATTCTCCAAAGTCTTTTTGCACGGGATATGTGTATAGTAAACTTGCCAGACGAATGTCTCTTATCGCTTCCAGATTCACATCCTTGAATCCGCTGACATTGATACTTCCGGTCAGGTCAATCCAACTGGCGCTAAGCGTCAGATTTCCACTTCCAGAAGTCGGTTGACCGCTTGCCGGATTAGTCGAAGTATTGGTGAGAACAATCCAGGGAGCGCTGAGATCTACGATATTTCCATTAGATCCGATTATCTGTGATGCATCGAGAGTCAGTTGTCTGCCTAAAGTTTCGTCGATATCCCCGTTCAATTGCAGAACACCGTTGGTCTTAAGCGTAACACTGTCAAATCCCGCGGTAAGATAACTCTTGATATCAGAATCGGTTATATTAAGCACACTGCCGGTGTTATTGACGCTTAGTGTTCCGCCCTGTACTCCGCTCATTTGCGCTTCCGCCCTGACATCGCCGCTCCAGTTCAGGGTGCCTCTAAAATTCAGAGAAAGGCTTCCGGGATTGCTTGCATCTTCATAGGTTACTATCTTTCCGTTAGTCGTCTGCTGTGCATTTTCCACCGGTGCAGATCCGGAAATGTCGATCAACGACCCCTGCTCCAGAATAATGTTGCCGGCAGCCGAAACGGTTACTCTGCCGCCGCTTTCCGGGGTATAGGTTACGCCGAAACCGGGAATGGCCGTCGCATTAGGAAGATTATAACCTTCCGCAAGAATTTGCGCGCCGTTTTCCAGCTTTACATCGCCTCCGCCGCTGATATCACCTGTTGTCGTGATGTTAACCTTTCCGCCCAAAGACTGCAGTGTTCCGGCGATGTCCACTTCAGCCGGAGCGGAAAGGCTTATGGTGCCTCCCGGAGCCGTGCTTATTACGGAACCGGAAGAAACGGTAACTGTCTCCGTCTGATTGATAGTCGATATAAGGTTGTTCGAAGCTAGCTGGTAGGCGCCGATAAATGTTTTGCCGGCGGCGGCGGTAAAAGACGACTGGCCGGCCATGTAAGCGGCGGAATCGTCAAGACGTATAAGATCCGGATGACCGGCCACGGCTTCGCTCAAGCCTGCTATAGCGTTTCCGGTTTTAACACCCGCCGATGGGTAATTCAATCTGACCAAAGAAGTGGTTATTGTGATATCCGGCTCTATCACAATATTATTGAGGCTGTTGAGCGTGATTTGCGTAAAGCCGGTATCGGCAAAACGATCCCCGGCGAGAATGAACTGACCGGCTATTTCCGCGGGCACATTGCTGTCCGCCGAAAAATCTTCCGGCCACAGGTAAGATGTGCTTGCCACGGTTATATTTGTCGAATTGATTGTTATGGAACCTCCGTTAATTTTTCCATTCATATCGGCCAGGGCGTATCCACGTAAATCGCCGTCCAGCATAATGTTGGTTCCCTGAATATTGAGACTGCCGGCGCTGCTGCCGGTAACGTTGCCTTTGGTGTCGATGACGTAACCGCCGCTCACATCCACCACTGCCCCGCTTTTGATGAATACCCCCTGTCCATTGTCCGTTTCATCGTACAGATTTATTGTTCCGCCGCTTGTCCGGGATGTATCCGATGATACGGCAGAGGTGGTGCCGGCCAGGGTATTGTCAATTCTCCTACCCGAAACATCCAGGGTGCTTCCGGAAGCGAGAAATATCCTGCCGTCTAACCCATCCACAGCAGGCAGATAATCCGAAATGATCATATTGATGACGCCTGAAGGAACGCTGATGCTTCCGTAATCCTCAATGCGGCGGGCAAAAGCCGTAAAGGCGCCGCCCGGCGATAAATTAATCTGAGCGCCGCTATCCATTGTTATAGTGGTGTCGGCATAGAGAGAAAGATTGCTCAAACCGGCAGCGTTAATTGTGCTTGCCGGAATGACAGTGACATCACTGGAAAGTGCATCGCTAAGGCCGAAGGTTGAACTCAATACCGGTGTCGAACTGCTTCCAATAACAATTTCCTTTATGGAAACATCTTCCATACCTTGATTTGCCTCAGGCGGCATATTACCGATAATCAATATGCCCCCCCGTGGAATTTCCAGACCGCGGGCAACGGAAAGTAAATAGGAAGAACCGTCCGTCAAATCCACTGTTGTCCAGGCGTTTTGAAAAGCGCCTCTGGTTGCCGATCCTTTTAGTTGTCCGTCCAGAACAACCGTCCCCGCAACAAGATCAAGAGTTCCGGCATCGCCGCCTTGAGTGTGGGCTTGCACATAGGTTCCCAATCCTTTGAGGATTTTATCATAGTGCAAATAATCAGGAGCGTTGCTGATATCATAAATCTTTCCGCCGGATTCCAATTCAGTCGTGGAGATTGTCCCCCCACTGTAATTTATTCCCCCGCCGGAAAAGTCAAGTGTTGCACCTTCTTGAACTATAATATCGCTTGTTCCGCCGGTGCAGGTTATTTTTATTGTACCTCCCTTGATGGCTTGTTCCAGAGCGGTCTCCTCACGGTTAAGGATGGCGTCATTAATGTTACCGATGGAAGACCCCGTAAGGATATTCACTGTTATGGTCGCACCCTGCAGAATGCCACCCTTCTGCTCATAGTCACTAGCCAGTTCCACGCTGTTGAGCTGAACGTCCATGGTGAGCGCGGAGGCGCTTTCATTACTCCAGGCTCCGGCAACGCTGATGGTGCTTCCCGTTTCGAGAAATACTCTATCAAGAGCATTCAGAGTCACAGTACCGGAAGGAACCATGATCGTTCCCTTCAGATCGATAACGCCGGTCGGTGTTGGCGAGGTACTGTCAGGATTTTGAAAATTACCGTTCATGTTTACGACACCGCCGAACGATGATGCGGAGGTAGTGGATTCATCGGATGACGTGGAAATGGGGGATTCGGTTACGCTGTTGCTGCCGGTGGTAATCTGATCCGTGGCAATCAGTTCTATTCGCCCTTGCTGACTGACAGCCGTCACTGAACGGATAAGACCATCCTGATTTACCACTCCGCCATACATGCCGACCATGCCCTCATCCGCCGTTAATTGTCCGCCTTCCCTGTTCACCGCTTCGCCGAAACCGCCTATGACATCCACGATGAGAGCCGTTCTCTGGTAACCTGTGACGGCCGAATCAACGGAAGGAACTATCATATCCACCAAAGTGCCGGCGGCCAAACCGATCTGGCCTACCGGAGCGTCAATGCTGCCGTAGTTTTCCACATTCGGCCCGATGAGAAACACCGAACCGCCTGTCGCGGCTTGAATTTTCCCGAAATTGGAAACCGCGGCGCCGGTAGTATATGTAATGCCGCTGTAGGAATAAGGATTGCCGGACAAATCAACGTCATTGGTTGTCGTCCCTGTTTCCACATAGAAATTCAGTGATCCTTTTATAAAATCGCTATTCTTGATATTCAACGCCGAAGCTATAAGAGAATAGACATTTATCTGCGTCTGCGAACCGGGACCAAAAAGAATGCCGTTCTGGTTGATAAGATAGATTCTTCCGTCCGCCGTGAGCTTCCCGAAGATAAGACTGGGACTCAGACTGTAAATCCGGTTCAATGCCGCCCAGCTTGTATTGCCCTTCTGATCGAACTGTACCCAGGCATCTGCGCCGATGTCGAAAGAAGACCAGTCAATAATCGTCTGCGGCTGACTCTGATGGATAACCAGCTTGTTTGCCGTGGACGTGTCGAAGCTGGAAACACCGGTCGGCAAGACACCGGGGTTTTTCAGAATAGGCAGAGCGGTACTCGCCGGAGCGGTTGTAACGGCTGAGTTGAATCCGGGGATCGTCAACGTTCCGGCATGCGCAATCACAGTTTGGAAAACAAGATAAAAACACAGCAACGAAATGAAGAAGCTTCTGGAAAAAGTTCCCAATCTGTCATTCGCGTAAGGAGACTGTGTCATCATTAACTTTCCTGTCATTAATGTGCTTGTGATGTCCGCCGCTTCCAGGGGATCAAGGGGGTGGACTGCATTAATGCAGCCGTAATTTTTATCGTAGAGCGCGATCTCTGATCGCGCCGCATTTCGGACTGCCCGGGGAGTATTCCCTACAATATCCACCTCTGTCACTACGTGACACCACAGCCTGCGGAGGAGATGAAATGACATTTTTTTCAGTCTCTTCGCGGGGATGATAAAAATTGATAATAAATTCCCTTTTCTCATCAAAACAGCGCCTTTAATTTAAAATAAAAACGGTTGGCGTTAAGCTCTGTATTTTCCGTACCGTTGAGAGCAACCGCCCAGTCCGCTTCATATTCCAGATACTTTGTTAACGAGCCGCGCACCCCCGCTCCCGTGCCTTCCAGCCTGAAACTGCTGGCCTGACTGGATCCGGGATCAATTTCTGTGAGCAATGCAAAATCATAAAAGATATAAGGCGTTATCTGTAATCGTTTTCCGATTCCGAATTTTTCGAAAGGATCCGGGAAAGAAAACTCCGCTCTGGCATGAATGGCGTCATCGCCCACTTCTTCGCTTTCCTTGTAACCTCTCACATTTTCCATGCCGCCGGCCGAGTATTTTTCATTGACGATCAGGGATTGATCGGCTACCTGTCCGTCCAGTTTCAGCATCAGCCCCGTTCCCAGCGGAAGCTTCTGGTCGCGCTGGATGCCCGCTGTAAAATAGAGATAATTGGCTCTTCCCTTATTACTGTTGGCCTCAAATCCCCCCTGGTCGGAGACCAATCCCCGGAAGGATATATTCAGGCCTGCGCTAAACTGGGTCATCCCGCCTAATCCATCCTGTAATATGGAACCGTAGGAAAATGACAAGGGCATATAGGTTACAGGAGAATTAATTTCTCCTCCGCTTCCGCCCATATTAAGACTGGTTTTGAAGGATTTGTAATCCAGACCGAAAGTGAAATTATGCGCATAGAGTTTGTAAGGCGGCAGGGGAATGACATAACGCGTTCCAAATATATTGCCCTTGCCCACCATCTGGAAATCTTCCCCAAAGGCCACATCGCTGTCCGACCAGATACCGTACAAGACCCACTGGTGATCTTTTTCCCAGGGCGCCGGCAGAATATAAGAAGCGCTTACCGCTTCCACCTCATTCGAGTTTTGGGGCGCCGTCTGGTATTGAAGGGTAAGGGAATGTTCCTTTTGCCAAAGGTTGTCGTAGTGAATCATTCCGTTGAGCCGCAATTGTTCCGTGTCTTGAGAGCATCTGTTGTTCAGTTCCAGACTGCCGTGAAGGGGGAATTTATCCTCCACCTTCAACTCGACATCTATGGTTCCCGGCTCCGCCCCGGGCGTCATGACCGGTTCCACCCGAAAATCCTGATTCCTGTTGATGCGGCCTATTTCTTCCTGTACTTTCGGCAGATAAAGTATTCCGCCCTGATTTAGAGAACTGAGGTCTTTCATCATCTTTTCCGAAGTAAAATACTTATTGCCCGAAATCCTTACTCTGCCGATACGGCTTTCAATCACTTGCAGTTTGATAACACCGCCCTTAATGGTCTGCTCGGGAATGTTCACCAGAACCGCCGGATAACCGGCATCATGATAGAACTTTTCCAGCGCGTCGCGTGCCTTTTCCACATCCTCCGCGGTTTTTTTCGCACCTGTGAAGGCCTTGACAACTTCCCGCAGTTTTTCCGCCGGGAAAAGGCTGTTGCCGGAAATTTCAAAAATTTTTATCCGGAAAGGCATCGCCCTTTCATTCTGCTCCGAATGGCTCAAAGGCAGAAAAGCATGAAATGCAACAAGCAAAGCAAGTATGATTAAAAATAATTTTTTACCGGCAATCGAGTAAGTTTTCATTTTCCTGATGTTTTTTCCTTGTCGGATTTAGCTTCAGTAATGCTTTGAATAGTCACATCGCAGGAAAGCGTTGCACTGCCAAAGGGATTTCTGTAATCAATAGTCATGGTCTTGTCGTCAATATCCGTTATCCGTCCGATCAGATGAGCCGAACGGACAAGGCTCCCCACGCGGGCATCAATAACAATCTTATAGGAACCGGCGGATTCGCTGATATGGCTTTCGCCAAATGGCGTTTTCACCACGGCGCCCTCCTTCGGCAATAACCGGATAACCACTTCCTTTCCGGCAATCTTTTTTACCTGGCCGTCAAACGACGAATCATAACTGAATTTTTTTTCTGTTTCCGGAGACACTCCTGTGCGGAATTTGAATTGGTCGATTGTCATCTTAATTTCCATCGGATTTTCGCGGACACGCGCCAGACGGACAACATAATCTTCCTCTTTCCTTTCGGGAATGTCTTGAGCCGTCAACTCCACATGGCGCGTTTCTCCTTCTTTCAAACCCGTTAACTGTCCGGCCAGACGCGCCACGATATCATTTTCAAAGGACGTTTCTTTTTCGCCGGCGGGTTTTTTGGCAGGATCCGGAATGACGACGGATATGGGATCATTCTTCTGCCGGACGAGATAAATGTTCGCCTTTTGCTGTTCTTTCTTCACGGCATTGTCATCCGTCGCCGCTGCAATTTCTCCGCCGGGCAGCATGCATTGGAAATGGATACCGGCAATATCACCGGGCAGTGTCTGCCTTATACTTCCGGAAGTAGCGCAACCCGCAGGAACAAGCAGAAACGCAATAGCAACCGGCATGATTAACCGGTTTTTTTTCGTTATATTATTTAAATTCATTATTGACATTTTTATCTTCTTCCTTCTTATTTTTTTTTCGCTCCTTGGCCATTGAGGCGGCGTCCTCGATTTCCTCAAATTTCTCTATCCTTCCCAGACTGCCCTGGGTGAAATTGATTTTGATATAGCCGGTAATTTCACTCTCGATAAGATTCTCGATGACTTCTACCAGTCTTGTCATCCTATCCATATAAAATCCTTAACTGATACCGTTTTAAATTGCCGTAAAAATGCCCGGATTAAGAAGAATGAATAAGCCTTTTTCCGGTTTTTCAGTATTTTCAGCACCCTTATCGTCAGGCCTTCTTCTTGATGGCAGCATAACTAACATAGCTTTGTTGTGATATTGTTGCGGCTTCATGAAAGATTGATAAAAAAATTGCCCCCTGTTTTACCCGGTCTTTTTCGGTCTGTTTCTGTGGTTGGTTCAATCTTGTAGATTGAACCAGGAATTTAATATTCGGGGGAAAAATAGCTGGTTCAATAAGGATGATTGAACCAGCAGGAGTAAAACAATGATTTTTAACAATACCATAAAAAAGAAGGGGCTCCCGAAGGAGCCCCAGGCTGTCAACCCGGCAATGCAAGCGAAAAAGTAATTATTGTTTGAAGTGCTGTCGGTGTGACATAATTAACTTGTTTTATTACTCTTGTATATAACTCTGATCGCTCGTTTTTGAAACAATCAAATGTGTCTGCGTAGATGCGGGATTTGTATCCACCCAGAAAGCCGTCTCAGAGCTCGGAATATGGCCACTGACGTACTTCAAAACACCGGTAGTACCTGTAACGAAACTTGTCAAACCATCGCTCGTCAATTGGGTAGGATTATAGTATGCATTTTCAATTGTCCAGAAATCATAAATGCCGTACGCAACCGCATTTGCAGAAGGATATACACCCTGATAAGCGAGTTGTATAGTATTAGGCTTGCCGCTCACTAGATGAGTCGTAGCATCCGCTTTGTCGGCATCATAATAACCGATTGCGCCTGCATTTGAATCAATGCAACTCTGCTCAGTTCCCGTTGAGTCATTAAAATAGATGGTAGGCATGGTGTTGTCGTAGTTAGCACCGTCCAACTCCGAAGCGTTCTCCGCTGAAGAGGGAGAAGCACCCCATCCGTTACCTTCCATAACCGCATAATCAAGCGTGGCATGTGTACCGGAACCGGCATGGCGCAAACATTCGACAAC
>JBEKJX010000087.1:0-9924 GCA_050011015.1 Smithella sp. | reverse complement strand
CTCTCCGGAGGTGAGAAACAGCGAATATCCATTGCCAGGGCGCTTTTGAAAAACGCTCCTATTTTAATCCTTGACGAGGCTACTTCATCGCTGGATACGGAAGCGGAAATTGAAGTGCAGGATGCTCTAGATAATCTTATGAAGGGCCGCACTACTTTAGTCATCGCGCATAGGCTCTCTACAATCAGAAATGCCGATAGAATAATTGCGTTAGTTAACGGAGAAATTATTGAAGAAGGGGACCACGAAACGTTACTTAAGAAAAAAGGCGAATATTTCCGTCTGTATAATTTGCAGTTCAAAGATGAAGGAAGTGATGAGAAAAATGATCAATTGGCAAAGGATATGGGATGATGACGGAAATACAAGCTGTTACAGCCCTGTCAGAATAATCGCATCTATCCTGTCTTTTTTTTATCTCTTTATTATCAATCTTCGCAATTGGCTTTACGATCACAAGATGCTTAAAGAGGTAACGCTTCCTTGTCCGGTGATTAGTGTTGGCAATATAACTGTCGGCGGCACGGGTAAAACTCCCTGTGTAATGATGCTGGCTCAAATGCTTCAAGAAAACGGTTTTAAGCCGGCGATTATCAGCCGTGGTTATGGCGGCAGGAATGTCAATCCCGCTAATATTGTATCGGATGGGCATAAAATTCTGCTCGATAGTGAAATTGCCGGAGACGAGCCTTCCTTAATTGCTCATGTTTTAAAAGGCATTCCGGTGATTACCGGAACTAAAAGGATAGTTGCCGGACAAGCGGCCATAAATCAATTCGGAGTGAACGTGCTCATATGTGACGATGCGATGCAACACCGGCAAATCTTCAGAGATATTAATTTGGTTTTATTAGACAGCCAGAATTTGCAGGGAAGCAATCATATTCTTCCGTGGGGGAGATTGCGGGAACCGCTAAAAGAAATCAGCCGGGCCAGCGCTGTTGTGTTCACGCGTGCCAATGAAGCGCAACAAACAAACAATAAAATCGAAGAATTGATTCAAACTGAAAACATTACCGCTTTTAGAAGTATTCATAAGCCGAAAGATATTATCAAGGGAGATTATAGTGCGCAAAAGATGGTCTCCATTCTTGCGGGGAAAAAAGTTTGCGCTTTTTGCGGAATAGCTAACCCCGATTCGTTTAAAAAGGCTTTATTTGCGGTTGGAGCGAAGGTTTTGTCATTTGATGTTTTCCCTGATCACCACCGCTATAGTAAAAGCGAATTGGAAAAAATCGAGGCCAGATTTATTGATTGCCGCGCTGATTTTCTTATTTCAACTCAAAAAGACGGCGTGCGTCTGCAAAAATTCCCCGAATTTTTAAACATAATTTACATGTTGAGCATCGGGCTGGAGATTATTCCCTCCGCTGAACCATTCAATAAATTTATATTGGCCCGGCTGGCGGCGGCGAAAAAATAAGCTGACTACAAGGATGTCTGTGTGAAAGAAAGATTAATAATAAATTCATTAAGACATGTTCCCATGAGTTTAAGAAGGATTTTAGCTGTTTTTATGATCAAACTTTTTTTCTGTCTTTCTTTAAAGCACCGGCTTATCGCCATTCATAATTTGACACGCGCCTTTCCTGAGAAGTCTCCAAAAGAAATTATCAGGCTGGCGAAAGAGTCATACGCAAGCGCTGCTCTTGTTGTCGCCGATTTTTTCGATATTCCGTATTTGAATAAGGATAATTTACATCAATGGGTTAGTATTGAAGGTCTGGACAATTATAAGGAGGCTGATAAGGAAGGTAAAGGCGTGCTGCTTTTTGGCGCTCATTTTGGCAACTGGGAAATAGGGAATGCGGCTTTGGCAATAATGACACATCCCTTTGTTTTTGTTTATCGCATTTTCGACAGTCCCCTTTTAGAAAGGGGCATTACCGGTGTACGTGCTTCATACGGCAACATTTCACTTTCTAAAGATAGTGCGATGCGGCCGATGATTCGCTTGTTGAAAAAAGGTTCCACGATTAACCTTCTTATTGATCAAAACGTCGCCTGGTATGATGGCGTATTCATTGATTTTTTTGGAAGGGAAGCTTGTACAACATCAGGTCTGGCTTTATTGGCTTTGTACACAAAAGCTCCGGTACTGCCTGCGTTTACCCGCCGTCTGCCTGATGGCAGATATTTACTGGAAATTGGCAAGAAGATTGATATTGTCAATTGCGGGAATCGTGGTGTTGATGTGTTAATCAATACGCAGAATTTTACTAAAATTATTGAAGATCATATTCGTAAATATCCGGAACAATGGTTTTGGGTGCATCAGCGCTGGAAAACAAAATTATCTCAGGTAAAACAAAAAGGATAATAAATTGAATTCTAATAAAATCAAAAAATTGCCGCGGGAAGGTATAGATAAAATTCTAATTCGCGGCACAAACTGGATTGGCGATGCTATCTTAACATTGCCGGCGGTGGCCTCTATCCGCGCCACTTACCCGAGGGCTCATATTGCCATGCTGGTAAAACCATGGGTGGCCGATATTTATAAACTTTTTTCTGACTTTAATGAAATAATCATTTATGAAAATAAATTTGATAATCCGGCCGGTGTATTTAGGCTTGCCCAAACGCTCAAAGGAAAAAAATTTGACGCGGCGATACTTTTACAGAACGCCATAGAGGCCGCGATTATCACTCTTTCGGCAGGGATTCCCATACGCGCCGGTTACGACTCTGACGCCCGCGGCCTTCTATTGACGCATCGTGTGCGGCTCACGGAAGCAATAAAAAAGATTCATCAGATTGATTATTATTTGGAAATGGTCAAGGATCTGGGTTGTGTTCCCGTTGATCGTGAAATGCACATGGAAACAAAAATGAATCTTTTGGATGTCCGGAATGTTTTGCGGAAATTTATACCCGAAACAAAGAAGGCCATAATCGGCATTGCTCCCGGAGCCACTTACGGGTCTGCAAAAAAATGGTTTCCTGATAGATTTGCCGCTACTGCGGACAGGCTCGATGAAAAATTTTCTGCACAGATAATTATCATGGGAGGCAAGGCCGATGAAGAAACAGCGCAGGAAATCCAAAAATTGGCGCGTGCGAAATTAATTAGTCTTGCCGGTAAAACAACTCTGCAAGAAGCAATTTATTTAATTTCCCAATGCAGTTTGTTTATCAGCAACGATTCAGGTTTAATGCATATAGCGGGTGCGTTGAATATTCCCACTATTGCTATTTTTGGCTCGACCAACCCTGTCACCACTGCGCCCGTGGGAAACAAATCTATCATAGTTCGTCATGAAGTATCCTGTAGCCCTTGCCTGAAAAAAACATGTCCGGCAGATTTTCGTTGCATGAGGCTGATTTCTGTGGAAGATGTCTTACAGGTTGCTCAAGATTTATTTCAAAATAACCGGAATGAGAATCAATGAAGAAAAATACGGCTGTTTTTTTGGACAGAGACGGAACAATAAATGAGGAAGTTGGCTATTTGGATAGCCTTGATAAGCTTAAGATAATTCCCCGCGCATATAAAGCTATCAGATTGATTAATGAAAGTGGAATGAAGGCCGTGGTCATTTCCAACCAGGCCGGTGTGGCCAGAGGATTATTTACAGAAGACTTTGTAAAAATGATCAATGAGTATCTGCAAACCGCTTTGCGTCAAAAAGGGGCATACATAGATAATTTTTATTACTGCCCGCATCATCCCACTGAAGGATTAGAACCTTATCGGCAAGTTTGCGAATGTCGTAAACCGGCGCCGGGTATGTTGTTGCAGGCGGCTCAAGATTTAAATATCGATTTGACAAAATCTTATCTGGTGGGAGATAGATTTAATGATATGGAAGCGGCAAAAATTGCGGGGGTCAAAGGGATTTTAGTAAAAACCGGGTTTGGTCAAGGTTTATTGCAGGATGATGGCCCTGATAGAGCAACGCCTCAGAACGAACCTGATTTTATTGCCGCGGATATTCTGGAAGCTGTAAAATGGATATTATCCCAAGTCGCATCCTTTGGCTAACTTTGTTGGCATCGTCGTCGGCTCCCTCAACGTATGAACAATACGTCTGCGGAGCATCCTCCTTGCCGCCTTGTTATTTGTGGGATGCAACTCGGAATTGAAGGACAAAAAGTGAACATACTCATTGTAAAACTAAGTGCGATAGGCGATATTATTCACACTCTGCCGTCACTTGCCGCGCTGCGACAGTTTTATCCGGATGCGCACATAACCTGGGTTGTGGAAGAAGCCGCTGCAGATTTAATTAAAAATCATCCTTATCTTGATACGGTTTTAGTTTTCCGGCGCAAAAGATGGAGCAAAGATATCCGTAGCGGTCAATTCAGGCAGCCACTTACAGAAATACGATCCTTCATTAAAACTTTGCGGCAGCGTTATTACGATCTGGTGATTGATTTTCACGGCCTGTTTAAAAGTTCAATTATTGTGTTTCTCAGCCGTGGAAAAAGAAAACTGGGTTATGATTCATTGCAGGAATTAAGCGGCTTATTTCTTAATGAAAAAATTCCCGAAGACATGAACAAGCATGCGATTGATCGCTATCTGGATTTCCCGCGTTATCTGGGAGCCCAAGTAGATGGAGCACAGTTTGTTCTGCCTTCTGATAGGGAAGCGGAAGAAAAGGTGCAAAATCTGTTACGTAAATATAATCTTGAAGATAAAAAATTTATCGCCATTAACCCTGTAGCTTTATGGGAAACAAAGCTTTGGAGTAATGAAAAGTTTGCCCGCTTAGCCGATTTAATTAATAATGAACTGCAGGTGAAAGTGGCTTTTACCGGGAGCGAAAAAGAGCCTATCGAGGAAATAACGTCATTAATGACTACTGAAAAAATAAATTTAGGCGGGCAAACATCGTTGCCTGAACTTGCCTGCCTGTACAAAAAAGCCAAAATGGTGATATCAACCGATTCCGGCCCCATGCATCTGGCCGCTGCTATGGGAACTCCTGTTATAGCTCTTTTTGGACCAACCGATCCGGCAAGAACAGGGCCTTACGGTTCCGGCCATACGGTAATCAGGACGGAACTGCCCTGCGGCCCCTGTTTTTTGAAAAAATGTCCGACAAAAAAATGCATGGAAGATATTTCACCTGCGCAAATTATTGCTGCTGTGGAAAAAAATCAACAAAGGAGTGATGAATGTCTTTAAACAAACAACTTTTAGAAATTTTAATTTGTCCACAATGCCGAGGGGTGGTTCGCTTTGATGAAAAACTTAACGGAATCATTTGTGATCAGTGTAAGTTGCTCTATGAAATAAAGGACGACATTCCCATAATGCTGGTCGAAGAGGCGAAGAAGATTTCGTAATGCGAATAGATTAATCTCAGCTTGTAATTACGGATAAATCCGGCAAGTTAGGAGTTTTTAACGAAAACAATAAAATATCTTGACAGCTACTCGATATTAATATAAAGTTTTACCCACTTAATAAAGGCTATTTAAGCCCTACCCTTTGGAGCGTTTCAAGTATTCAAATAACAAGCCGAGATTTAATCCGTAACTACTAAAAAATCTTAATTATCTTTATTGTGTTTCTTTTAAAATCATGCAGTAAAAGCGAAGGCAAATATGTAGTATCGGGATGACTCTTGTGTTATCCGGCTATAATTTAAAGTAAGGAAATATTTATGAACATTGAAGATATTAAACGATTGCCTATTAGCGAACTCAACGACTTGGGTAAAAAATTAAAGGTACCCGGCGCTAACGCGATGCGACGTCAGGAATTGATTTTTGCCATTTTGCAGACGCAAGCGGAACAAAATGGCGTGATTTCCGGGTCGGGAGTATTGGAAATTCTGCCTGATGGGTTTGGTTTTTTACGAGCCGTGGATTACAACTACCTGCCCAGTCCGGATGATATTTACATTTCGCCTTCGCAGATCAGAAGATTTAATTTAAAAACTGGAGACACCATTTCAGGTGAAGTTCGCCCTCCGAAAGAAGGGGAAAAATATTTTGCTCTATTAAAAGTTGATACCGTAAATTTTGAAAGCCCCGAACAAGCCCGCGATAAAATCCTTTTTGATAATTTGACTCCTCTTTATCCTTTGGAAAAATTAAACTTGGAATTTGATCCTAAAAATTACTCTACCAGAACTTTGGATTTGTTCGCGCCTATCGGCAAAGGACAACGCGCATTAATTGTTTCTCCGCCACGTGCTGGCAAAACAGTCCTTCTACAGGACATTGCTCACAGCATTACCGCAAATCACAAAGAAGTGGTTTTGATGGTGCTTTTAATTGATGAACGGCCGGAAGAAGTAACTGATATGCAACGCAGTGTTTCCGGTGAAGTAATCGCTTCCACATTTGATGAACCGGCTTCCTGCCATGTTCAAGTGGCGGAAATGGTGATTGAAAAAGCTAAGCGTCTTGTTGAACATAAAAAAGATGTGGTTATTTTATTAGACAGCATTACCCGTTTGGCGCGAGCGTATAACACCGTTGTTCCGCCCAGCGGAAAAGTCCTTTCCGGTGGTGTTGATTCCAATGCTTTGCACAAACCGAAACGTTTCTTCGGTGCGGCCAGAAATATCGAAAATGGCGGCAGTTTAACAATAATTTCCACCGCTCTGATTGATACCGGAAGCCGAATGGATGAAGTTATTTTTGAAGAATTCAAGGGAACAGGAAATATGGAACTGCATTTGGATCGCCGTATTGCAGATCGCAGAATATTCCCTGCTTTTGATTTAATACGTTCAGGAACCAGAAAAGAAGAATTGTTGATTCCTAAAGCAAATTTAAATCGTGTCTGGATATTGCGCAGATTATTACAGGAAATGAATCCGGTTGATGCCATGGAATTTATCATCAACAAAATCAAAAAGACGGAAACTAATCAGGAATTTTTGGATTCAATGAACGCGTAATCACGGGAAAACAGATTTCCGAGTTTTTTCTTGAATTTTTACCTTATATATTATAAGGCACCTCAAACGCTTTTAAAATAAAGCAAATAATGTAAATAATTAACTGCAGATAAATGCAAGGGAGGAAAATTAAAAGACATGAAAGAAGGAATTCATCCGGAATATAAGGAAACAACAATCACTTGTGTTTGCGGTAATGTGATTAACACAAAGTCAACCAAGAAAGATATCAAGACAGAAATTTGTTCCAACTGTCATCCCTTTATGACAGGCAAGCAAAGAGTTTTAGATACTGCTGGCCGTGTTGAGAAATTCAAGAAGAAGTATGAATCTAAAGCGGAAACGCCTCAGGTCAAAAAGACAGCAACCAAGGAAGCTGCTAAGAAAGCAACGAAAAAATAATCAATTAAATTTCCTTAAAGGGAAACCAGGATATTGGAATATGTCCATATGACGAAAAAAACCCATCTTTTTTATGCCACAAAGACTTCATCCGGTTATTTTTGTTGTTTAAAATCAAAATCATACATTCCCGGCTGTCTTTCCCTTTGCCGGCCAGACAATTTTTTTAATGCCGCCCGGTATCACTATTTGTAGGTATTCTTCCAAACTTGAAGGAACTTATAAAAGTATCTTTTTAAAAACTACCTTAAAAAACTTCAATATTTAATTTAAAGAGATAACATGGATATTATACTCGATAAACTTCGCGACATTGAAATACGTTACCGGGAATTGGAAGGACAACTGAGCGATCCTCAGGTCGTTTCCAAACAGGGTATGTATCAGAAATTCGCCAAAGAACATGCGGATTTGACTGAATTGGTCGAAACCATCCGTCAATATGAAAAAATCAAAGCCCGAATTGATGAAAATGCAGACTTGCTGCAGGAAAATGACGAAGAATTGCAAGCGCTAGTCAAAGAGGAAATGCCTCAATTACGGCAGGAAAAGATTGAGTTAGAAGAAAAAATCAGGGTTTTGCTGCTGCCTAAAGATCCTAATGATGACAAAAATGTCTTTCTCGAAATCAGAGCGGGCACGGGAGGCGATGAGGCCGGGCTTTTTGTTGGCGATTTATTCAGGATGTATGCCCGCTATGCGGAATCTCAAGGTTGGCGGGTAGAAGTGGTCAGTAGTTCACCTTCCGGCGGTGTAGGCGGCTTTAAGGAAATAATAGCGCAAATTGACGGAAAAGGGGCATATAGCCGCCTGAAATACGAAAGCGGCGTTCATCGTGTCCAGCGAGTTCCGGTTACTGAAGCGCAGGGACGCATTCATACCTCTGCGGTGACTGTGGCCATCATGCCGGAGGCGGAGGATGTAGAATTGAACATTGATCCCAATGAATTACGTGTTGATGTTTATCGTTCCACCGGTCACGGCGGCCAGAGCGTCAACACAACAGATTCGGCAGTGCGAATAACTCATTTGCCGACGGGACTTGTTGTTACCTGTCAGGACGAAAAATCCCAGCTCAAGAACAAGGTCAAGGCAATGAAAGTATTGCGGGCGAGACTTCTGGATGCTATGGTTCAAAAACAAAATGCCGAGCAGGCGCAGTCTCGAAAAAGCCAGGTAGGCAGCGGAGACCGTTCTGAGCGTATCCGCACCTACAATTTCCCGCAGGGACGTATCACTGATCATCGTATTAATCTGACCCGCTACGATCTCGATAGTTTTATTAATGGAAATATCGGAACAATGCTTGACGCGTTATCATCTCACCACCAGACGGAATTATTGAAATAGGCTTGATAGTTATGATCTTTAGTGCTGTTTATCCGCCCCGTATCCCGTTTTTATTAAGCGCCCTTTGTGTTTCCAAAGTTGAAGACCGGGGGCAACCGGTCAGTTGCCCCGCCAACATTCTTGCCGTGGCGCCGGAGTTTTCGGAAACGGAGGATAATGTTCGTTTTGAGGATTTCAGCTAAAATAATTTTGGGCAACATACCGTTAGACCGATTTTATTATTCATCATTATCGCCGCTCTCCTTAACCTCGGGAAAAGTATGTGAGATTGCTTTTCGAAAAACTTCCGGATTAGTCTTATACTTGTCAATGATAAAGTCTGCAAACTTCCATACGCTCAGTCTTATTAAGCGTTTGTAAGCGTTGAGTTTGTGTATTTCCGGAATCGCGTTGAACTCATCTGAAATTTGAGAAAAATATTTTATTCCATTTTTATCAATATATTTTTTAGGTGTTCCCTGATGTTGTATGCCGTTTCGATATACAATCCAAAAGCATTTAAAATCATCAAGGCTGAGCCGAAAATCTTTTGCCGCTTCAATCTTGAATGTTTCATCGTCTCTTATTCCCTTTTCATGAAGCGTGTTTGTCAAGGCGCGGTAGTATCTTTCGCAGAGGAAAAGCGCGGCCGACAAAGCCAAAAAACCTCCATCGCCTTCCGGCAGTTCTTTAAGTTTCTCTATGGGCAAAATAAACCAGCCGTAGAATCGTTCCATGTGACTTGCGCCTGGTCTCATAATTATATTTCTCCAACAGCTTATTCTGAAGCTTCTGTCTTTTTAAGTTAGTCAATTCTTTTAAAATATTAATACTTTGTATTTATAAACACTTGACATTTTTTTTGCAACAATTTATTTTTCTTTAGTAAATATTCTGAAAATTGATAATGCCCTGCATACGTCGGGCTGCGCTGCTGAAAAAAAAGCAGCTTGGAAATAACGCCATGATTGTCCACGACATTCTCAATGAGTCAACAAAAATCTTGGAAGCTGCGGATATTCCTTCCGCCAGGCTGGACGCGGAGGTTTTGCTTTCTTTTTTTCTTGGTTGCGACCGCCTCGAATTTTTCAAAAATCCGGAGATGCAGCTAGACCAATCGCAACTGAGCTCATTTAAAAAAATAGTCAACAGAAGATTGCGATGGGAGCCGGTAGCCTATATTATTGGGCGCAAGGAATTCTGGACATTTGCCTTAGAAGTGAACAAAGATGTCTTGATCCCACGGCCGGATACGGAAATCATTGTCGAAGAAATTCTTAATATCGCCCCAAAATATGACTCAACCAGGATTAAAATTTTAGATATA
>JBEKJX010000086.1:0-9935 GCA_050011015.1 Smithella sp. | reverse complement strand
TTAGGGAGCATAATTGCCACCTTATCTCCCTTACCGACACCTATTCTTTTGATTAAACCTGCAATATTATTTACGGCCTGATTTAACTGCCGGTATGTAATATATTGCTTCTCGCTGATGAAGGCGATGCGATCAGTATTTTTTTGAACAGCATTTTTCAGTAATTCTATTAGATTAATGGTCAATATCCTCTTCGTCTGTACTGCTTTTCAGTAAAATTTCTTAGGCGTTGCTTCGCACTTTGCCTAGTTTACCTCACCATAGCCGATTATAGGAAACGTATCTAACGTAATAACCCTGCTATCAATTTTATATTTTCCCATCGATACTTGTATTATTGGACTAATTTAATTTTTTGGTCGAAGAAAGTGTAAAAAAATTTAAAGTCCTTCTACTACGAGTCTTATCGCAATATCCACTTTCTCACTATCCTCGTTTTCAAGGAATAAATTTAATTCCAAACCGCGTATTATCTCCATGATTACATTTGCTGCTTTCTTAAGTTCAATATTCTTTAAAAAATTAAATTCATTGAACTTTAAACCAAGTTTCAGAATTTCCAGTATAATTACCTCCTCACTAATATCGAACCGTTTACGAATATTATCTATTAATACCTTATTTCCTTTAATCTCACCTTTGATCAGAGAGTAAATACTGGCAGTTTTTTTAATTTCCGTAAAAGTAGTAGCAATGTATACTTTTAATTTATCTTTTGGTGAGTTTATTCCTTCTATCGCTGCCTTTGCTTTCATAAGAATATTGTTAAGTTCGTCTATGGATACATTTTCAAAAATTTCTTCTTTACTTTTGAAGTAATAGTAGAGGGTGCTTTTGCCCTTTCTAGCTTCGTGGGCAATGTCTTCCATTGTTGTTTTATTCAAACCCCATTTGCGGAAAACGCGCTTTGCTGCTTCTTTAATTTCGTTTTTCACGTCTTCATCTTTATTCATATTCGCCTTTTCGACTAATATCGTATTATGGTCTAAAATAATTAACCGGAATTAAAAAGTCAAGTGATATTTTTTATTCTAATTAAAATTAGGATGATACGAATACTCTAAAAGCAAGCTCTTATCAATTCAATAATTTATATAAAATAAAGTCCCCTGACACTACTTTTTATTCGAGACCTTTTTAATGTCTCTTTTCGCATTTCTAAGCGAATACTTTGCGACAGGATTTCTTATTATGCTGTCATAAAATACCAGCCAGTGTCTTTTTTGGGGATTCTCAACAGAAAATGACAGATTTCCTCTAATTTCCGAGTTTGGCGAAATTTTTGTTAACCACATATCTTTATCACCAAAAGGAGAAGCATAATAAACATTTTTATAATCGCTTAAAAGAGCTATATCAAATGTGTTGAAAGTATATTGAGTATTATTTTTTATATGAAGAGTCAGAGTAATCGTGTTTAATTCCCCAAAAGGATCTTTTTCAATATTACAGTTAATAATTTTTACATCAAGCCCCGGACACTCAAGCTCGTCGTCTCTTAAGGCCTTTTCTGACATAACAGGGAGTTTAAGACTTTCATTTACACTTACTTTGATTTCATCGCCGGGATGAATTAAAACATCCGGTCCTTTTCTTATCAGAGAGGCCGTCAGACCAATAAGAGATCCTATTCCTGCTCCTCCCGCAACGGTGTAGCCATGACTTGCAATTGCAAGACCTAATGCATTAAGCGCGAGAATTCCACCGATAACCCCGCCTGCTACAGTATAAGCCGCATCTTCAAGCACAACTTTTGCTGTAGAAACAGCAGGGTTTCTTTTTGTTGTCATACTGGCGTCTATAGGAATTTTTCTTTTGTCGGGAGTTATTAAATAATCAAATTTTATTGTTAAATAGGCCTCCCCGCCGAGTCTCTTTTTCTCTTGAAGTTCCGAAACAACGCCATGCGCTACAGTGCCTGCAGGAATTACAATTCCACCCTGTGTTGAAAAATCATCGGTTACTTCAGCAAAAAATTCATCGCCTTTCAAATAATAACTGCTATCCACAACTTTAGAAACAGTCATTTTAAGCTCTGAGCCTTTTGGGACTGCCTCTACCTGCCCCGTAAACAAATGTTTGTTGTCTTCAAGCTCGCTGTAGTTAACCCCACCTTGAATAATACTACCCGTGTTATGTGCCGGTTGGTTTTGTTGCTCTGAAGGCAAGGGAGGACTATTCAGACCTTCCTGAGCAAAACATGGCAAGCTCTGGTTTAAAAGAAAACAAGCCGTTAATAAATATAAAAGAATCCTCTTTATCCGCATGTTTAAATCATGCCTTGCTTTTAAAAATACCTCATCACGGTGCATAATGACCTCTCGTCTTTATAAGTACTTGAATAGATGCCGGCGCAGCCTGTCGATCTGATCGCGACGTTCGTTGAGACGGTATGATTTTGTGGGACGCTTGCCCCCCTTTTCCATCACCTCGGTGATAGCAATAGCTTCCATCTCCTCCAGGCATCGCAAGGCATTCATATAGTTGGGCTGTGACAGGGATTCCGCGCGCTGAATTTCGCCCTTATTGTACATCTTGACGCCGATTTCACGAATCCGCTTCACGAAGTCCTTTTCCGGCAGTGGTCCTTTTCGCAGGTAGGAACAGCCGCGGATGGTCACCCAATAGGATTCGATGTAATTATGAACCAGACCGGCAAAGTGCCTCAGGCGTTCTCTACCCTTTCCCTTGACTTCAATATGGGTTGTTTTTCCGTCTTCACCTGTCCGGACTTGGGCCGCCATGTCACGACTGGACAAATAATCCAGGACGCCTTCAATCTCCCGTCGATCATCTTTATTGAAGTCAAAGATGAATTCATGCTTAAAGAAACGTTTAAAGTCTTTATACTCGGCAAGGATGTATTCCATGTCGATCATGTCATCGCCTCTGGCGAGAATGGACATGGCCACGAAGCTGATGGGCAGAAAGAAATGGAGAATGTTGTTCTTGTAGTACTCAATTGTGGGTCGCTTATCTTCACTTAAGGAATAGACTACTTCTTCCAGTTCGTCTTCTTCAGCCCCCGTGCCGATGGGAGCAATGAGATTCGCTTCGATGTATAGGCCGATGGCATCGGTAATGGCCTTGTTATGCTCACCGAAGGTCGTGGCGAGACGGACCTCGTTGTAGGAAAGGTAATCGACGAAGAGAGCGACGATACTGCGGAGATCTTCCCGGGAGATGCCGCGCCGGGCGTGGCTGAGGAGGCCTGCGGCGACCAGGGAGAAGGGGGTGACGACGGAAACCTTATTGATTTCCAAGACGATCTCATAGCCGATTTTTCGGTAAAGGCTTTGCCGTTCTTCGACCGTGAATGTCTCATAGGGTTTCCCCTGGGCGGCTAGATAGGATTTCAGCAGGAGGGGTTCGCCGACGTTCAGATAAACACGGCCGTATCGCTTTCTCAGAACCTTGCTGCTCTTGATGAGGTCCGTCGTTTTTTCCTTCTTTTTTGAGGCCCCTTCCAATTCCTCCATATAGGATTTCTCTTCGATGACGCGGTCATATCCGATGACGATGGGAACGAGAGCGAGATCATCGGCGGCTTTTTCCAAAAACGCCTGAATGACCATGGATAGGAGGCCGTATTTGGGCATGGCCATCTTCCCTGTTCGGCTCCGGCCCCCTTCAATGAAGAATTCGATGGGCATCCCTTCCTTGATCAGGGCTTTTATGTACTGGGCAAAGACTTCTCCATAAAGGACATTTCCCTTAAAGGTCCGTCTCATAAAAAATGCTCCTGATTTTCTGAAGATACGTCCCATTGGCCAGAATGTCAGGTTGTTGCCGGCAGCGATAAATGGGACTTGGAGGTTGTTGCAATAAAAGGTTTGGGACAGCAAGAGATAGTCGATATGACTCCGATGACAGGGAATCAGGACGATGGGCATCTTTTTTGAGATGTTCCGGATCTTTTTCAATCCCTCGGGATCAATAATTATACCATCATAGATGTTGTTCCATACCCATGTAAGGACGAAAACCAGAAACTCAATGTACGCCTCGTTATAATCGGCGGCGATTTCCCGTAGATACTTCTTGGCCCTTTTTGCAATAGCTTTGTGATCCTTCTTTTCACTGGTAGACAGTTCGTCGATGACCTCTATTAATTTCGGGTCCTTCAGGATGGTCTCGATCATCTCCTCCCGTGATTTCAGAACGGGGCCGACAATGGAGATCTTTTCATCGTCGATCCGCTCGATTAATTCCCGTCTCAATTCCCGATGGATTTGTTCCGGTTCCATCTTTTGCCGGTTTTTTAGAAAATCGGCCAGATCGACGGGCTCTGCCGTGATGACCGCGTCCCTGTTGGCGTAACGCAGAAAGGTAATAAGACGCCTAAGTTCTCCGATATTTTCCGACTGGCCGAAGAGGATATTGAGGGGACTTTCGTCATCCTTTTCCCGACGGCGGCCATAGGTGACCATCATGGGGACAATCATGATTGGTTCCGGAGATGCCTCCTGGGCATCGATAAGTTGTCGGATGGCGTTCTCTGTCAGGGCGTCTTCGTGGAATTCCGATCCGCCGACATGGATGATGGAATTTATTTTCTGCAGGGTGATGCGCTTCAGGTATTGGGTTTGCCGGGAATTTCCAATCGTTCCCTTGAAGACAAGGTTGTAGAAGGAGGAGAGTAAAACCTTGAGGGCCTGTGAGAATGGCTGCCAAACGATCATGTTGAGTCCATGGGCATATTGCGGACGGGGCACCTCTCTGCGCATGGCTATCTGGCGTATGATCAAAGTGTCCAGATGGCTCCTGTCCTTGAGGGCATAGATGACCGTGCCTTTCTCCGACAGCTGTTTCAGGGTGCAGACGGTTTCATCGGCGATCTTTACTTTGGACAGGGCCTGCCTGACCAGACAGTTGAGGGGATAATTGTCCTGCCGATAAAGGGTGCCCGCATAATGTTCGCCAATCTGTGTTGTCCAGGATTTGATTTCCCCCAGGATGGACATACGGACTCCTTGTGTATCCATGTGGATCTTCTCCAGGATGTTTGCCAGCAAACTCATTGTTTACGACCTCAAAAGCCTTACGTTGTAATCATTACGGCTAGACGTTAAGAAAATGGATAACGCAACATAGTCCTATCTGTTTCATGCTCCATTGTTCCGATATCTTCCGGAAAACGCTTCTGTATGAAATCTTCGACATAGGCCATGACCTCTGTCCCTGAGGAAAACGTCAAGACCTTTTTCAGGAGTTTCTGAGATTCCACAGGTTGGATTTCCGGATGATCTTTTTAACCCGAGGGATTGTCAGAGGATTCATGCTCTACTCTACTCTACTCTGCTCTGCTCTGCTCTGCTCATCCAGCCCCGGGCCCAGAAGGATTTTGCCATCGAGGGGCTCTCCGGCCATTTCTCCGCACATGGCTATTTTTCTCCCCGCCTTGTAACCGGCATCAACGACATGCTTGATGAGACGCAAAACAGCGTGATGAAGCGGTTCGTATAGATACGTTATCTGATCGTTGATTCGGTCCATAGCCAGGGCATACCAAATCAAGTCATTTATCGTTTTATGCAAATCCCATTTACGGAAAACGCGCTTTGCTGCATCCTTAATCGCGTTTTTTACTTCTTCATTTTTATTTATATTCGCCTTTTCGACTAATATCGTATTCTGGTCTAAAATAATTAACCGGAACTAAAAAGTCAAGTGATATTTTAATCCGGGGACATCCATGATAAGAAATGACAAGAGAAAAACGAAGATTTTCCTTGGCCTGCCCAGATGCCGCCTTATTTAAAAATATCAGGAGTGCAAGGCATGAATATTTTAACCGATTTCGTGCAAGAAATTTCTTGCACGGCGACATCCCTGAAGTGACAGCCGGAAAAAAATCATGGAATAATTTTCTTGTTTGAGGTTATGAAAATACTAAATGCGTGCAAGATTCAGGTAGTAACTTAATTATTTAAGGGCGTTCCCAGCCTTTCCTCAGCGCTTGGTGGATTGGGCTGGGAGCAGCAAAAAATTCGTCACGGCAGCGCCGAGCTTGCGTATCGTAAGTGATAGCTTCTTGCCAGCCGGGCCGCCAAAGTGGAAGGCGAGCCACTCATAAATGGGATAAATGGGGACAGCAGCGCCCTATTTAATTATTGTCTTCTTGTAGTATAATAAAGTCATGAATGAAATAACACTTCACAATCAATGGGTCGTTAAAGCTCCCATAGATGATATATTCAGAATAATGACCGACTTCGAAAAATTTCCGGAACATTTTCCAAAGGTCGCCGAATCAATACAGATTAATAAACGGGAAGGAAATTACGTAGAGATGGACGCAACCGTAAGATCATTCGGTAAAAGATTTCAGGTGAAGATGAAGACTCAAATTCTTCCGGGGAAGGGCTTCGTCTCAAATAATAACAGTTATCAGTTTGGGACTTCCGGACATGAAGAGATATTGTTTTCTGAACACGCCAACATAGGAACTTTGATTGACTATACCTATCAAGTCATCATTCATAAAAAATGGCTACGTATAATCGCTGTGCCGCTATTACGCTGGTATTCGATGAAATACTGGGAAAAAGCAGTTATTGATCAGCTTAAAAAGATTCTTGAGAAACAATAGTACTAACATCGTCCAACGCTTCCAGCCACCATGAGGGAAATAGGGCGCTGTTGTTCCCCTATTTCCCCCGAATACGGATTTAATTTTAATAGAAGTTCTTGCCGAACAAGCGCTTGCTCATTCCGATAAGATCAGCCCATTTCATGGGTCCACCTTTGTCGGAAGGAAAACCTACGCCCCAGATCATGCCGACATCGATCATGCGTACATCATTGACCACTTTTCGGTCTAAGAGATCCTTGCCCGTTTTCACCATGGCTTCGAGAAGGATTTCTTGAATTTTCTCCGGCACCAAATCATTCTTCTGTTTTTTACTAATGAAGGTTAGAACTTCAGGATCGACGCTGCCATCCTTCAGGAAGAAACCCTTCCCCGATTTCTTGAGGCCAAGACGACCCGATTCCACAACATTAGCCAGGGTGTCCTGTCTGATTCCCATGCCTTTCAGAACTTTGTACAGGATATCGATTCCCACTTCATCAGTAAGACGTATAGGGCCGACAGGCATACCGAATGCAAGCATCGCATTATCAATTTTCTCGATGGTGTTCCCTTCCTCCAAAGAACGAAATGTTTCCAGAAGCATGGGGAACAGAAGCGCATTCACTACAAATCCTGCATTATCCCGGCATACAATGGGGCGTTTCCTGATGGAAGCTGCAAAGTTCAACAGATTGTCGACAGTGTCCTGACTCGTCTGCTCACCGCGGATCACTTCCACAAGCTGCATCAACCAGACGGGAGAGAAGAAATGAATTCCGCCAAATCGTGCCGGATGGGTTACATATTCGGCCATCGACGCAATGGGAATGGATGAGGTATTGCTCGCAATGATGCAATCTTCCTTGACGACCTTGCATAGTTCACCATAAACTTGTTCTTTGACTTTGAGATCTTCGAAGACAGCTTCGATGACGATGTCGACATCATTGAACCCTGTTTTATAGTCGGACGTCACGGTGATCAGATTCATGGCATCGTCAACGGGCACTTTCAGGCGTTTTTTCTGCGCCATGCCATCCAGGATTTTGCGAACAAAGGCTTTGCCCGGTTCCAGCGCTTCGGGAATATCTTTAACGACAACAGGCATCTTCATATTGGCGATGATCTCAATGACAATCCCCCGTCCCATAGTGCCGAATCCGAGGACTGCAATCTTCTTCAGCGGCTTCGGCACGAACCCTCTGGTCATCGTGGCTTTGGGCTTTTCCGTCATACCCTTGATGAAGAAGGTGTTAATGCTTCCCTTTGATTCCCTGGACATTAGAACTTCGACAAAGTTAGATTTTTCAATTTCCAAACCTTCAGCAAGGGACACCTTTACGCCTTTATGAATGGCATCGAGGGCCAACATAGGTCCGGGAAGGGCGCGTCCCCGGGCGGCCTTGATAGCTGCCTGTTTCAATGTTCCTATAACATCATCGATCTTTGAAAAATCATGCTCGGGCCGTTGGAGATTAGCCGTTCCGGCTATGATTTCTCTGATAAATTTCTTTGCGGCATCCAGAAGATCTCCGTCGGCAGGAACCAAACGGTCAATAATGCCCAGTTCCAAAGCTTTTGCTGCGGGGAGCATTGTTCCTTTTACAATCAGTTCCGCTGCCACAGTTCCGATCAGCCGCGGAAGTCGCTGTGTGCCACCGCCACCGGGGAAAACGCCAACATTACATTCGGGCAGACCGATCAATGTTGTGTTTCCTTCTTTGGCTATTCGGGCGATACAGGCAAGGGTGAATTCTAATCCACCGCCCAGGCAAAAACCGTGAATTGCCGATACAACAGGTATTTTCAATTTTTCCAGCCTGTTAAATGCCCCATGGGAGAGTTCCAGCACCTTACGGATTTCTTCCGGGGTTGTCAGGTCGGCAAGCATCCTCAGATTGGCCCCTGCAAAGAAATTATCAGGTTTTCCCGAAATCAGGATAACGCCTTTAATCGATTTTTCCTGCTCCAGTTTCTCCATCAGCCCGGCAAAACTGGAAAAAGCCTCATCCGTCCAGGTATTCATGGCGTTGCCTGCAACATCAAAAGTAACGATGCCGAGATCACCTTCCACCTTCAACTGAAAAACTTTAGTCATTAATTTTCCTCCATTTTAAATAATAAGGCAACTCACGCAAAATCACCGGAAAGAGGCACAAGGTATCGGGGGCGTGATACCCGCCGGGCAGGGTCAGGCCTTTTTCAGTCTTTTTCAAGCGTGAATCAGGAGACTACTGTTTGTTGCAGCATCTCCAGATCCCCTGTTGCCGGGCCGCTTTGATCAGTTCATCGCGCGTATCGGGGTGGGCGATGCTGATCAAGAGCTCCGCGCGTTCCCATGTGCTCTTGCCCTTGAGGTCCACAGCGCCGTATTCCGTGATCACATAATGGGTCATGGTGCGTGGAACCGTTACAATGCCGCCGGGCGTCAGGGTTGGAACGATACGGGATATCTTTTCACCTTTTTTACTTTCTTTAAGAGAAGACAGACAGACAATTCCCTTGCCGCCTTTGGACTTAAAGGCGGCGTTGATGAAATCGAGCTGGCCGCCTGTGCCGGTAATGTGGCGGGTGCCGGAAGATTCGGAACAGACTTGCCCGTACAGATCGATCTCGATGGCATTGTTGACGGACACCAGCTTGTCATGCGCCGATGCGATGTTCAGATCGTTCGTATAATCCACGGAACAACTGGCCGCCGCCCGATTCATGTGCAGGAAGTCATAAAGTCTCTGGGAGCCCAGAGCAAAGGTGTAAACCATTCTGCCCTGATCAAATGCTTTGCGACGACCGGTCATAACACCCGCCTCATACATATCAACATAGGAATCCACCAATACTTCCGTGTGACATCCCAGGTCTTTCAGATCGGATTGCGCAAGCATGGCTCCTACCGCATTGGGCATGCCGCCGATGCCCAACTGAATCACCGAACCGTCTTCAATTAATTTCATGATATGCGCAGCCACCGCTTTGTCCACCTCAGTCAGCGGAATGGCCGGTACCTGAATCAGGGGCTTGTTGTCTGTTTCGACAATCATATCCACATCCGATATATGCACAGCTTCATTATTGCCGCCCAGGCAGCAGGGCGCTTTGTCACATACTTCGACGATCATCGTTGTCGCCTTATTTATAAAGCAATAGGTGTCGGAATTGGAAACGCTGAAATTGAAATAGCCGCGTTTGTCCATGGGGGCAACCTTGATCATGACCACGCCCGGATCGACATAGCGCCCGATGAGTTCCGGACCTTCCCGGTACAGCATCGGAATATAATTGCAAAGCCCCTTGTCATGCAGTATGCGGTCGCCGCCGCTGAAATGCCAGGAGTGATACATAAAATGATCCCGCGTCGGGT
>JBEKJX010000085.1:0-10144 GCA_050011015.1 Smithella sp. | reverse complement strand
TTATGAAGAAAATATTATTAAGAATTACATTAATCATTGTTCTGCTGATATTGGTTTTCATATTACCATTATATCGTCCCGCTGGAATATCTGTTTATTTCAGACTTTTTTTACTTTTTCTGATTCTTATCGAAAGCCTGAAGTTATTCAAGATTATTTTCATAGATACAAAGCGTAATGAAATTATATCAAATTCAGGCACTGTTTTATTCTCAATTTTTGTAATTTTCATATTACTGGAATCCGTATTCATGTTTATTCCCAGATCGCATTCCGCTGATTTTACGTTAGCTTCCAAACTGTGGTATGCGAAATACTGGAAACCAATTAACTCTTTAGGTTTTCGGGATATTGAGCCAACCGGAAATAACCACGTTATTTTGTTTGTGGGCGATTCATTTACGGCAGGTCATGGATTGAAATCCGTGGATGACAGATATTCCAACATTGTTGGAACGGAACTGAACAAAAAGGAGAAAAAATATAATATTATAAATATAGGCAAACCCAATCTGGATTCCAAAGATGAATATGATGTAATGAGAAATTTTATTTACATGACCAGAATAGAACCTGAGAAAATAATATTACAGTATTGCGGAAATGATATTGAAGGCGCTGCCATGAATAATGGATTAATATTCGGCGGATTTCATCCGCCGCCGGACATGAATAAATTTCTGATATTCATCGGTTCAGGCTCTTATCTCCTTAATTATATATACTGGTCATTTCCAAGAGAATATCTCGGCGCACCATATATAAATTTTTTAACCGAGGCTTATAAAAACGATTATATATTATCAAAACATGAAGATGATCTTGGATTGTTCGTGGATTATGCCAGGGAAAACTCTGCACAACTCATTGTAGTGGTATTCCCCTATTTAGATAATATTGAAATGAGCGATTCTTTGTATGTGAATAATATTGTCAATTATTTTAAAGCCAGAAATGTGAGCACTATAAATGTTTCTCAATTGGTAAAGTATATGCCCGTACCTGAAAGAATAGTCAATAAAAATGACACACATGCTTCAAAGAAACTAAACAGGATAATCGCGCAGGAAATTTTACACAAATTAGAGTAAGGAACGGATTAAATGGATTTTTTAAAAGACATCTGGCTCTTTATGAGAGAGCGTAAGAAATTCTGGCTAACACCAATCATTATAGTTTTGCTCTTGTTAGGTTTGTTAATCATGTTTGGCGGTGGCAGCAGCAGCGTTATTTCTCCATTTATATATACGCTTTTTTAATGAATGATTATAAAAAACAGGCCCTGCAAAAGCAGCTATAAACATTTCAATAAAAGTTCTATTGATATACAGCAACGATTAAGGAAACAAAACGATGACACCAAGATTAAATAAAATAATATTTGTATTGTTTTTCCTATCCGGCTTTTGCGGTTTACTATATCAGGTGGTTTGGGTGAGAATGGCTTATGCCTCTTTTGGAACGATAACGCCCGTATTATCCGTGATAATTTCAGTTTTCATGCTGGGGCTTTCTCTGGGCTCGTTTCTCGGCGGCCGATTGATTACCGGACTTAATCATCGTTATAATGTATCGTCTGTCATATTTTATGCTTCAACGGAATTTTTTATTGGTTTGGGAGCTTTCGCCGTTCCTAAACTTTTTTCTCTGGGAGAACGTTTACTTCTTTCGTCAGGAGAAATGAATTCTATTCAATACCTTCTTTTCTCGGATGTTATCATAGCAATTTCCATATTACCTTGGTGTATTTTAATGGGCTTCACCTACCCTTTTATGATGTCTTTTATAAAGGGCATGGATAAGGGAAACAACTCCGGTTTCAGTTATCTTTATTTCGCCAATGTTTTAGGCGCTATGTGCGGCACATTCCTGACCGCCTGGGTTTTAATCGAATTGACAGGTTTTTATAATTCATTGTTGATCGCGGCGTCACTTAATTTTTCGGTCTTTATTGCCGGGATCGTCATAAGCATACGCTATCCGTATAAAAATACCCTTACAGAAAATCTTGAAACCGCAAATTATAAATTTTGTTCCCCCAAAGACACTTTAATAAAAAATCCGGCTTTTATATATTTGCTGCTTGGATCCACGGGATTTATCTCTATGGCTATGGAAGTAGTCTGGGTAAGAGCTTTTACGCCTGTCATGCTGACTACAATATATTCTTTTGCCGCGCTTCTTACTGTTTACCTTTTTGCCACATGGGCAGGCTCATTTATGTATAGGAAACAACTTCACAGGGAAAGCGTTTTATCTACCGGAAACCTTTTGGCCTGTCTTGCTGTCTTTTCTTTTTTCCCCTTAATAATGAATGATCCAAGACTGATCACAAGTATTCCTGTCATCTTGATAAGCATATTCCCTTTTTGCGTCGCGTTGGGTTATTTAACGCCTAAATTAATTGATGAATATTCTTTGGGCAGACCTTATGAGGCGGGCAAGGCATACGCTGTTAATATAGCCGGATGCGTAATCGGTCCTCTTTTTGCCTCATATATTTTGTTGCCCAAATCAGGGGTAAAATTTTCACTTATAATTTTAGGCATACCTTTTTTGCTATTTTTTGTGGCCTATCATAAAAGTGCCATATTTAAGAAAAAACGGTTGATTGTCATGACGACTTTAGCCGCATTAATGATTTTAATATCAACTTTCATAAGTGTTAGCTATGAAGATGTTTACGTATTGATGGAAGATGACATCAATCAAAGAGAATTTTTCGTGCTTCAAAAAGATAGTGTCGTACGCAGAGATCATACTGCTACCGTTATTTCCACCGGACAGGGAATGCAGAAAATGCTTTTTGTTAACGGAATCGGAATAACGCATTTAACGCCTTTGACTAAAATGATGGCCCATCTGCCTCTTGCTTTTTGCAAGGATAAGCCTGAATCCGCTTTAGTTATTTGCCTGGGCATGGGCACAACATACCGTTCGGCATTAAGCTGGAATATTAAGGTGACAGCTGTGGAACTTGTGCCCAGCGTTAGAGACGCTCTGGGATATTATTTCGCTGATGCTGAATCTATAATGAAAAATCCTAACGGCAAAATTATTATTGATGACGGCAGGCGGTTTTTGAATAGGACAAAGGAAACCTTCGACGTAATAACAATAGATCCGCCTCCGCCTCTGGAATCAGCCGGTTCCAGTCTTTTATATTCAGAGGAATTCTATAGCTTGATTAAAATGCACCTTAAACAAAAAGGAGTCTTTCAGCAATGGTTTCCTGGCGGCGAACTCAAAATTGCTCAGGCGATGGCGAGGGCATTATCTAATTCCTTCCCGTATATCAGAATTTATAGATCGGCAGAGGGTTGGGGATTCCACTTCCTTGCCTCTATGAGCCCGCTAGACGTTCCATCTGTGCCGACAATGATATCCAGAATACCTGACTCCGCCAAAAGAGATATTACGGAATGGTATGAAGTTGATAAAGTTAATTCTTTTGAGGGATTCATCAAATTTGTTTTGGCAAGCGAGATACCTCTGGCAACATTTCTAAACAACGACAGACACATAACGATTACTGATGACAGGCCTTACAATGAATACTTTTTCTTGCGCAGAAATCTTGATATTTTCCGGGGTGCCTACAAGGAAGTATCATGTTTGCCTTCATCAAATTATTAACGGCTTAAGCAGGAATAAGAACATTATCCTTCCTATCATTATGCGCGTAGCGAAACTTTTCATACCCATCCACAAGACGGGGGTATTCAAATTCAAGTTTTCACAAATGACTGACCGATAGATAAAAGATGCGACCATGTTCTACAACTTGGATCCTGCCACCATCTTCAAAGAAACAAAACAGGATAGTTGCTCAGGAAATTTTATATAAATTAGAATAAGGAATTGACAAAATGGGTTTTCAGAAAAAAACATCGGGTTATTTATAAAAGAGTGTAAAATTCTATTTATCTAAAAATATCAAAAAAACGTCGGACAACTGTACGGAATTGGCTTAATGAATGGATCTCTTTAAATAACCCGAGCATTATATGCAGGCGAAAGTAGAACCTTGCAAATGCCTTTTTCATAAGGGTACGCATTTCTCTTTCTGAAATGCCCTTCGGAGAATATACAATTCGATTATTCTGATAAAGGTCCCATTTAATAGGATCAGGAGCTATTTCTCCGCTCTTAATCAGACAGTCGTATATTTCTGTGCCGGGAAGAGGAAGAAAATTGCTGAATTGTGCCCTATCCAAAGGTAATTTCAGGGCAAGCCCTACGGTCATTTCAATATCTGCCTTAGTTTCCGTAGGATATCCCATCATAAAATAACCTGTCATTCTAATTTTCGATACTGAGGAAACAAGATTTATTTTTTCTGTCATTATCTCTAGTGTTTCACTTCTTTTCATATCTGAAATAATTCGGGGAGAACCTGATTCAATCCCTACTGAAAATGAATAGCAGCCAGCGCTTTCCATATTCAACAATAGCTCTTTATCCAGGGTATCCAGCCTAACCCCATTGGTACATGCCCAGTCAATAAAGATATTTTCTTCCTTAAGTCTTCTGCAGAACTCTATCACTCGGGATTTGACTAAAGTGAAATTATCATCTTCAATATGAAATTCCCTTATTCCAAATGACTTTTGTAAATATTTTATCTCTTCAATAACATTATCAACGCTTCTCATTCGGAAATTTCTGCCTGTATTGACCATGACTCCGCAATAAGTGCATTGGAACGGACATCCTCTGCTGGTAATAATGGGAGCGATCGGTAAACTTTTTGAAAATGATCCGTGTGGAGCGTCCGGATATGTCCCGGGGTTAATCAAATCCCAACTGGGAAAGGGGATATCATTTAAATTGCTGAAATAACCTCTTTTATTAGTTATAATTTTTTCATTAAGCTGATAGATCAACCCTTCGATAGAATCGATTGGAAGCTTATCGGGGTACTCAATAAATTCCAGCAATTTGGGCAAGCCTAATTCTGCTTCACCTCCAAAGGCAAAATCTAAATTATTAATTTCCATGGTCCCTTCAGGGTCTCCTGAAGGGTGTGGACCGCCTACAATCGTAATCATATGGCGGTTTAATTCTTTAGCAATATCAATACATTTTTTAGCAGAACTAAAATCACAAGTATACATCTGGATACCGACAATATCGGGCTTTTCCTTAACGAGATAATCACGGTATCTTTGGTGATCCATCCCTTTCTTGGCGCAATCAAGAATGGTCACAGAATGGTTATTATTTCTTAAGACCGATGCAAGGTATCCCAAACTTATATTGGGAATAATTATTGGCATTTTAAAGCTCGGTGGGCGGATAAGAGCAACTTTCATTCAGCGATAATCCTTTCAGCAATCTTACAAATTTAATTTCTCGATTGTAAAGGTCATCTCGACTTTAAAATTATGACTTCGTACATTTCCATAAATCCTGATTTCAATTTGTATTTACTACCATATTTATATTAATGGAAAAATTGTAATAATAAAATATTTACATTTACCCGGAGAATTGTTTCAACTATCATACACTTCATCGAGAGTTTCTTTGGTAAACATCGTAATCATTACTGATATTTTACAACAAAATAAGCCACGTAAGCCGCGAACGCCCAACAGCCAAATAAAGCTAAGGCAAAAGAGCGAATGATTTTGTTTCGCAAGAAAGGTTCCGCGCCCGAAGCGACAAGTATCGCATAACAGGGAAGCAGACCCAACGTGTAACTGGCTTTGGTTCTGCTATAGAGCGGACAAACAATATACATATCAATCATTGCAGCCAAAAAAACCGCTATTATGCCTACAGAAAACATGACGGCATTTCTATATACCGCTTCTTTATTTATACATAAGGATACCACACTTGTAAGAATAAACATGGTCGGCAACAAAGCCAAAAGCGCTCCGGCGATCATAAAATTTTCATTCCAGGGGATGAAATCTGTCAATCCCGAATTTATACCATCAAGCCATAATGTCGAATAAAACATATCCCAAAAACTTGTAACACCGGCATAGACAGGATAAACAAATGACTGACCGAAAGATAAAAGATGCGACCATGTTCTATAACTTGGATCCTGCCACCATTGCAGCATTCTCAATGTTTCAAATAATCCCGCAAAAGGATTGCCAAGCTCCATGTAGTTTCGGAAATAATACCAGCCAGATATCAACAGTGAAACGCAAAATATGATGATAATAGGCCTTAAAGAAAACTTCAGAGACTTATGGACTAACTTCGTATGAAGAATTATAACAACGACCAAAGCAGGCGCAAGCAATAAAGCGGTTATTTTTGAAAGCAGAGCCAATCCCCACACAAAACCTATAAGAACAAAATATCCCGTTTGCCGTTCTTTTGGATCAGGCATAATAAGAGAAACGCATAAAAGTATTAGGAACGATATAAAACATCCTGTAAGAGGTTCATTGCCCACATACTGACATGCAAAGGTGTGAATCGGCAGTAATGAACCTGTAATTATGGCAATGATCTGCAAATCTTTTCTACCCGAAAAAACAAGTCGCGCTATACGATACACGATCTCAATTTGCAGGAGGCCGCAGGTAACAGGGATAATTACCAACATCTTAACAACCGAAGACAGGTTAAACCATTTTATCAGCAAAGCATACAACGGGGCGCTTAATATGTAATTCAGAGGCGCCTGAAACATATGCCAGCCTTCCAGGGCAAGAGGAATCGATTTTCTAGTTACTATGTAATCGATATAGTCTATATGCCCCCATCCATCAATACCGACTTGAAAATTAAGTTTGAACATATTGTTGACCGATAATACTGCCCATAAAAATAGTAAAACCCATCGAATATGGGACGGTTCAGGCCTCCAGTTCAAATACCTTTGCATTTTATCATGATGCCAACTGGTAAATAAAGAAATGGTCCACGCCACTACAAAGACAACTAAAAGATATGGCAATATTGTAATAAGAGCTGCAAATGCGGATGGAAATTTTTTCGATACTGCCGCCTGTTGTATCCGCGAAGCGGGCACAGCCAGCTGCCAGTTCCTGCCGTCATTAGAAGATAACCATCCTGATCCCGTCTTTACGGGCAAGGTATCACTATAAGCGATAACAGCAGGATAAGAACTTTTGCTTGTGACAATTATAATAATTTCATGAGAACCGGCGTTAACCGTAAACGGCACTTTTATGTCATGAACCTGTTTCCATTTATCAAATTCATAAGTTGAAGAAAAAATATTGACACCGTCAAAGAAAACCTGGTATCTTTTCAGCGCCTGTACTGCAATCCGGGCGTTATAAACTTTTTTGCCTGTATTAAAAATATATTTGAATTCACATTCTGTCTGACTTGCAGGCTTAGCTTCCAAATCAAATTCCGAATCATATTTTATCCACTGAGCGCCTGCACGGTTAGCAAGAAAAACAACATCAGGAGATTTTACATAGAACATTATCCTTAATCCGCCAAAAACAATCACCGCGATAATAATCAAGGCCTCTATTAAAACAGGCTTTTTAAATGTTTTAGAAAATATCTTTCTAATCATGTGTAAAAGCACCTTTATAAAAAAATGCGAAACGGAAGTGAGGTAATTTATCATCGCTTCTGCCGGCAATTCGTGGGGCGTAATCGAAACCTGACGTATGGTAAATGGTAATTTAATTATTCCGGTTCATCAAATAATCAGGTTTTATAAATAATTGCTTTAATTGGAAGGAAGTATAGGGGTATCGTTTTTATGTGTCAATGGGAAATAAGGCATATCCGCGAAGCATTAATTAAACCTTAACCTCTTATTCTCCCGTTAGTTTTTTATTGACACACAAGAACGGCATCATATACATTCAAGCCACACAAGTAAACTTTGATTAAAAAAGCCTTAACAATGAATCCATTAAAACAAAAAAGTTCTGCTGCTGTATTGGAGAATCAAATAACGGGAAAAACAAGGCTCTGGCCATGGATAGTCACTTTGGCTCTACTCATAGCGTTGCCTTACATACAAATGGAATCCCATGAGTTCATCAACTGGGACGACCATATCTATATTTATGATAATCCTATAGTCTCCGCCGGCCTAAGCTGGCTGGGCGTTGGATGGGCATTTATTACCGGCACTGCCTCTAACTGGCACCCGTTGACATGGATAAGCCATATGCTGGATTCCAGCCTTTTTGGTCCCACACCCATGGCAGTTCATCTGGTCAATATGCTTTGGTATACAGGCAGCGTACTGTTGGCTTTTTTTCTTTTTTTACGTCTTGACGCATCTCCGGTCGCAGCCTTTTTCATGGCTGCTTTTTTCGGTTTGCACCCGTTGCATGTTGAATCCGTGGCCTGGGCTTCAGAACGCAAAGACCTTCTATGCGCCTTTTTCTTTTTGGCTGCCACGATTTCCTATCTGGATTATGTCCGCAAATCAAAACGGTCTCTTTACTTTCTAACAACATTTTTATTTGTCTTATCCCTGCTTTCCAAACCCATGGCCGTAACCTGGCCTTGCGTGGCTCTTCTCTTTGATTATTGGCCTCTTAGGCGTCTCAATAATGAGCCCAAAAGAGTAATTCACGAAAAAATACCCTGGTTCGCTCTTTCGATAATATCATCAATTATCACGTTAATAGTACAAAACAAAAGCGAGGCGATTAAATCTCTGACTGATTTTCCCTTTATAAACCGTCTTGCCAATTCTGGCATATCTTATCTGGAGTATATACGACAAAGTTTATGGCCTTTCGGTCTGACAGTTTTTTATCCGTATCCATGGTCTATCGATACCCTTGGCGTTCTCGTATCCTGCTGCATTTTAGGTCTCATCACACTCGTTGTTTTTCGGCAAAGGCGGAAACACCCTTACCTGTTATGGGGCTGGTTATTTTATCTGGGGGTTTTATTCCCAGTCATCGGACTTATTCAGGTGGGCGCCCAGGCTCATGCCGACCGTTATACTTTACTTCCCCAATTAGGATTAATTCTGGCAACAGGCCTATTTCTCGATAAAGCTCTTACAAACAAAAAAATTCGTCGCACCACAGCAGTCACAATGACGGTAATCTTGGCAATACTTATGATCATGACATTCCGGCAAGTCTCCTACTGGAGGGACAGCAAAACTTTATTCTATCAAAACCTCGATGTTGCCGGCGAAAACGAATTGGCTCACTTCAACCTGGGTTTAGCATTTTTTCAAAACAATCAGCTTGAGTTAGCTGTCACGCATTTTTTAGCCGCCGCGAAGATAAATCCCAGAGAAGTTACCACTTATAATGACCTGGGCATCGTTTACGCCAGGCTAAACAAAACTTCTCTGGCCGAAGACTGCTTCAAGCAAGCCATCCGGCTTGATCCTAAAGTAGCCCAACCACATTTTCATCTGGCCATCCTCAAAATCAAACAGGGGCATCTTAGCGAAGCAATGGAACATCTTAACGAAGCGGTTCGGCTGGCACCAGACTGGATAGAGGCCAGAAAATTACGTGATACGATGAGAGAATCATCTTCTGATCCTTTCTTTAAAGCCGGTTAAGAATATCTGCTTTCTTGAGATAGTAACCGTTACTTACCTGAAAACTTTGGCCGACGGCATTGGTGAAACTGTATGTCTCGGCAATGCATATCTTATGAATTTAGTGAGAACGAAATCGTCAAAATTTGATATTTCCGGCACTCTTGATCAAAATAAAATTGCTGGAAATCATTGGCTGTAATTTTTAATTTTTTACCTATTATTCCGAAAGCACCGGTAATGAATATTCTCATATTATTTATTTTTGAATTCTCTGAATCGGTAAACAATCAAATTTTTAATAAATTCCCATATCGCCGGCAGTTTGACGAACGACCTGCGTTTACTGTCCAGTCCGAGGAATAAGGTCGGTACTTCTCCGGTTTTGAATTTATTACGTCTAGCCTGAATCATGATTTCAGCATCGATAAACCAGTCGTTCTGTTGTAAATTCAGGAGGGATAATTTTTCGCGAGTAATAATTTTTGGTTTTGAATTAACATCTTTAATCTTAAAACCGGGAAACAGAACAAGAAATGCTAAATTATATGTCCTTGATATAAACTTTCGCCATAAGCTGTCTCCCCTGATAATACGGTAAGTTTTTACCAAATCCAAATTTTCATTTTTTATTTTTTCATAGACTTTCACGATATCATC
>JBEKJX010000084.1:0-10161 GCA_050011015.1 Smithella sp. | reverse complement strand
CCGCTTACAGCCTCGATGAGTTTGTTCATAATTTCTGGATGGGTTCGGTGCAGCGGCTTTTGCAGGCACTCGGAGCGTATGGTTTTCTGGGGCTTAAAAAACACAAGCCCGCATTTCTTGGGTACATCAGCAACGGCCTTGAGAATTTATTGACGGCAATAGATAACGCAGGTGGTCTCGATGCGCTCAATGAGCTGGCAACCGAATGCGAAACCATCCTCGCCCGCAAAAATTATTAATAAATTATAGTTTAAAGGTTTGATTTTATATAATAATAGAAAAACATCTTATGCAGAAAGCAATAGTATGATTTATACATCCTGTAAAACATTGTTGTGCTGCATGAGTAGATATCAGGAATGAATATGAATATGAATTTGGATATTCAGTATAGATTTATGCATCCGGGAGAAGAGGCAAGGGTCTGTTCATTAATTGAAAATGTTTTTAATGAATTCGTAGCACCTGATTATGATTTGGAAGGCATCAATGAGTTCTTTAAGTTTGCGAATCCTCTTTCCATGGCAAAGCGTGCCGGCATGGAACAAGTGATAGTCATTGCTGAACGGAAATCTGATCTTGTCGGAATTATTGAAATGCGGAAATGCGAGCACATCGCATTGCTTTTTGTAAGTTACCGTGGTCGGGGGATAGCTAAAGAACTTATTAAAAAAGCAGTGGAAGAATGTTGCAAGAGGCAACCGGATATTAAAACAATAACGGTTAATTCTTCGTTATTCGCGGAACCTGTTTATTCCAGAATGGGCTTTAAAGCAACTGGACTTGTGCAAAAAAAGAACGGAATCACATTTGTGCCAATGGTTTGCCATATGGGGTAAGAAACCCCATAATGGTATCCAAGAGGATAAAGACTGCCATCTGCGATGTTGGCCTGTTGCGTTTCAGGCATTGCATAACTTTCAGCATTTCAAAGAAACTATTTCCAATTTAGAAATTGTCTTTTATCCCATTTCTAAAGGAAGTTTTCGCCATGCCGGTGAAAACTCTCGGCAATGAAAGTTTCTATTTATTATGTGCTGCCATGGCCGGGATGAGCTTCCGATCAAAGAAGATATTGAGGCGGCTAGACCCCAGGCGACGAGGCGTATGTGAGCTGCGCCATTATGGCGTAGCTCACCGGTAAGGAAACAATCTATTTATATTGTGCCTCCTTCAGGAGGCACTCCCGTATTTACAAACGTTTACGAAGCCGGCAACGATGCCGACAAAAATAGCGCTTTGATTTAGAATTGGTATAAGATAAAGGCATTGCGCTTATCCAACCGATATGTTAAGCAAATCATCAATATTTACCACCCGGAGAGGTTTGAAGATGAAATACGAACCAATCACAATTGAAGAAAAATGGCAAAAAAAATGGGAGGATGAAAAATCCTTTAAGGTAACCGAAGACCCGCAAAAGAAAAAATACTATCTGCTGGAGATGTTTCCTTATCCTTCCGGCAAAATTCATATCGGCCATGTCCGCAATTACACTATCGGCGATGTCGTTGCCCGTTATAAACGTATGAAGGGTTTCAATGTTCTGCATCCGATGGGTTGGGACTCCTTCGGCCTGCCCGCGGAAAACGCCGCCATCGAACATAATATTCATCCCGCAAAGTGGACCAACGAAAATATCGAACACATGAAAAAGCAGCTCAAACGCATGGGTTTCAGCTACGACTGGGACAGGGAAGTATCCACCTGCGAACCGAAATACTACCGCTGGGAACAGCTGTTCTTTATTTGGATGTATGAAAAAGGTTTGGCGTACAAAAAACGCTCGACAGTTAATTTCTGCACCAAGTGCGACACGGTGCTGGCCAATGAGCAGGTTGAAGGCGGCCAGTGCTGGCGCTGCGGCACTGAAGTGCAGGAAAAGGTGCTGGATCAGTGGTTTTTCAAAATTACCGCCTATATCGAAGAACTGCTTGATTATTGCGATAAACTGCCCGGCTGGCCGGAACGCGTAATGACCATGCAGAAAAACTGGATCGGCAAAAGCTACGGCTGTGAAGTGGATTTCCCGATGGCCGACGGAAACGGCTCGATCAAGATATTTACCACCCGTCAGGATACGCTCTTCGGAGCGACCTTTATGCTGGTTGCCGCTGAGCATCCACTGGTTATACAACTGACCAAGGGCAAGGCCGTTGAAAAAGATGTCATGCAGTTTGTTGAAAAAGTCAAAAAACAGGACAAGCTGATGCGCACTTCCGAATACTATGAGAAGGAAGGCCTGTTTCTGGATGCCTACTGTAAAAATCCTTTAACCGGTAGAGAAATGCCTGTCTTTGCGGCCAATTTTGTTTTGGCGGACTACGGAACCGGATGCGTTATGGCCGTGCCCACCCACGATCAGCGCGACTTCGAGTTTGCCAAAAAATTCAATCTTCCTCTTATTGTGGTTATTTCACCGAAAGATAAAACGCTTGATCCAGCGACGATGACAGAAGCTTATGTGGATGAAGGAGTCCTCGTCAATTCCGGACAGTTCAACGGCATGGAAAACACCAAGGTTTTGGAGGCCATCGCTGATTTTCTGGAAGCCCAGGGGAAGGGTAAACGCACTATCCAGTACCGGCTGCGCGACTGGGGCATTTCCCGCCAGCGCTACTGGGGAGCGCCGATTCCCATGATCAACTGCGATAAATGCGGCATTGTTCCGGTTGATGAAAAAGATTTGCCTGTAGTGCTTCCTGAAAATGTAAAATTAAGTACCGAAGGCGGTTCACCGCTTGCCGCTATGAAAGAATTTGTAGATACCACTTGTCCCAAATGCGGCGGCAAGGCCGCCAGAGAGACAGATACGATGGATACGTTCGTGGAATCCTCATGGTATTTCGACCGCTATTGCTGTCCTGATTGCGACACCAAACCCGGCCTCGACCGCAAAAAGTTGGATTACTGGATGCCTGTTGATCAATACATAGGCGGAATTGAACATGCAATATTGCATCTGCTCTATTCGCGTTTTTACACCAAGGTTCTGCGCGATTTCGGAGTTATCGGTGTGGACGAGCCGTTTACCAATCTGCTGACACAGGGCATGGTCTGCAAAGAGACGATGAAATGTAAAGAACACGGTTATCTTTTCCCGGAGCAGGCGGCAGATGGGAAATGTCATATTTGCGGCAAGGAAGTCATTATCGGCAAGACCGAAAAAATGTCCAAATCGCTCAAAAATGTTATTGATCCGGATTACCTTATAAAAACCTACGGTGCGGATACGGCGCGAATATTCTGTTTGTTCGCGGCGCCGCCGGAGAAGGATTTGGAATGGAGCGATCAGGGAGTGGAAGGGTCATTCCGCTTTCTGGGGCGGTTGTGGCGCATTGTCGAAGAATATCTTGAAGATATAAAGACCGTGGAGCCTCTTTCAGGCAATGCCGATTTAGAAGGCGAGTTGAAGGCACTGAGGCGGAAAACCCATCAGACTATCCATAAAGTTACTGTTGATATAGAAGACCGTTTTCATTTCAATACGGCAATCAGCGCGGTAATGGAACTGGTGAATATGGTTTATCAAATCAAGCGTCCCGCAAGTAATGATAAGACGGCGCTTGCCGTCGTCCGTGAAGCGCTGGAGGCTGCCGTTGTATTGCTGGTGCCGATTGTACCGCATATTACTGAAGAAATATGGCAACTGCTCGGCCATAAAAATCTGGTTTCTGATATGCCCTGGCCGCAATTTGATCCGGCGATTGCCAGTGAAGAGGAAATGACGATTGTCGTGCAAATCAACGGCAAACTTAGGAGCCGAATGACCGTCGCGATAGACGAAGACCCGGAAAAAATAAAAACAAACGCGCTGGCGGATGAAAAAATAAAAGCAATGACCGAAGGCATGAAAATATCAAAAGTTATTTATGTGCCTAAAAAGCTGGTTAATATAGTTGTCACACAATAACAAAAGGCATTTATTATGATGAGTAAACAAAACTGGCGGCAAATTCTTAAAACCTTGATAATTTGCCTTTCTTTTGTTCTTTTGTTTGGCTGCGGATACACATTCTCTCCACAGGGAAAGTACATCGAGAACCGCATTCAGCGGGTTTATGTAAAATCTTTTGATAATAAAACAGCGCAGGCGGAAGTAGAAAATTATTTCCGGACGGCTTTCATTAACCAGTTTGTTCAAAACAGCCGTTTTAAAATTGTGAACAATGAGGAATCCGCGGATGCGATAGTAAAAGGAACAGTTCTTAATCTCAATAGAACACCGCTTTCGTATCTCCAAAATGGTCTGACGGCGGAAGAACGGGCGACAATTATCTTAGAAGTGACTTTTCAGGAAAATGATAGCGGCAAACTTATCTGGAGTTCGAAAAGTATGTCGGGCTCGGTTGATTACGCTATAAGCGATGATATTAATTTGCTTTCCGCAACCAGAAAACAGGCGTTGATTAAATTGGCCAACGACACGGCGGAAAAAGCCTTTAACCTGATGATGTCCGGATTCTAAAAAAAGATTTCCTCTGTAAACATGATGTCTTTAGTCCGAAAATTTGACCGGTTCTTTCTTTTGCCCATTAATGACGAAAAGGAAGCGCTTAATTTCTTTTCCTCCTGCAAGAATACTGTTAAAAAAATCAAAAGACTTTCTTTATATTTGAATAAATTATCAAGTAAATATCTGCTGCTGGTTGCTGACGAAGAAAAAATAAATTGTGACGAATTGTCTTTCCGCCGCTTAATGAAGATTTCCGAAAATAAGCGCGCAGGTATTGTATATTCAGACTTTATTCGGCAAAAAGGGAACAATCTGATTCCTCATCCGCTTATAGATTATCAGCAGGGCAGCATCCGCGACGATTTTAATTTCGGACACCTTTTGCTTTTTTCCTGCCCGGCTGTTAAATCCGCCCTGCAAAAATATGGTTCGCTTCCGTCTGAAGAAACCACCGCCTTATATGACCTGCGTTTGAAAGTTTCTATCGACCATGAATTGATTCATGTGCCGGAATTTTTGTACACGGTATCCATAAAAAAACAGAAGAAAATAAAAATATCCGGCAGGCAAACAGAAGCTCATTTTGCCTATGTCGCGAAAGAGAATTTCATCCGGCAGAAAAAACTGGAAAAGATCGCGACAAATCATCTGAAGCGTATAGGGGCGTATCTGCCTTTGCGTACCAAAAACATAAAAAAAGAACAGGATAACCTCCAGTGGAGAGTGAGTATTGTCATTCCCGTGCTCAATCGTAAAAAGACAATTGCCGACGCGCTTGCCAGCGCTCTTGCGCAAAAAACCGATTTCCCTTTCAATGTCATCGTTGTGGATAATCATTCCACGGACGGCACAACAAATATTTTGAAAAAGTTCGCCGCAAAGTATCCCCATGTTCAACATATTATTCCTTCACGGCGCGATCTGGGAATCGGCGGCTGCTGGAATGAAGCAATCTATTCGGCTTACTGCGGACATTATGTTGTTCAGCTCGATTCAGATGATCTTTACAGTTCGCCGCAAACGCTGCAAATAATTGTGAATACTTTGCACAGAGGGCGATATGCGATGGTCGCGGGTTCTTATACTCTGGTCAATGAACATCTGAAAACCATACCGCCTGGTCTTATTGACCACAGGGAATGGACGCGGAGAAACGGCCATAACAACCTGCTTCGTGTCAACGGTATGGGGGCACCCCGCGCGTTTGACTTATCTGTTATTCGTCAGATTGGTTTTCCCGATGTCAGTTACGGAGAGGATTATGCTGTTGCTCTGCGGGTTTCCCGTGAATATAAGATCGGAAGAATTTACGATAATTTGTACCTGTGCCGCCGCTGGAAGAAAAATACGGATGCCGGGCTTTCCGTGGAAAAGCAAAACCTCAATGACTTTTATAAGGATAAACTTCGCACTGCGGAAATTGAGGCCAGAAAATTGACAAACAAGAAAGAACCTTCTCGGGATGGCCGGAGAATTTTTGCCGAGTTTTCCGGAGGAAAAGACTTATCGCTGCCTGTTCTTTGCCGGAGTCTTTATGATTCACAAAAGAAAAGCTGGCCGAAACTTACCGAGGCCTGCCGTGATTTGGTTTTGGCGCGCACCCGGAAATTGTCCGGCGGCTATAAAGTATATCTGCAATACAATCCCGCACGCGCCGTCAGCAGCGGCGCCGCTGTTGATAAAGAATCCATAAAAAACAGACCCTGCTTTTTATGCGAAGATAATTTACCGCCCCAACAGCTGGGTGTTTTATATAGAAATCAATATTGGATCCTTTGCAATCCCGCGCCGATTTTTGAAAAGCATTTTACTATAGTCAGCCTGCGGCATGAACCGCAGAAAATTGCCACATCAATAAATTGGCTTTTGCAATTGAGCGCCGACCTGTTTCCTGATTATAATGTTTTTTACAACGGTCCGGCCTGCGGCGCGTCCGCTCCCGATCATCTGCACTTTCAGGCGATTCCGAAAAATGTTCTTCCTTTTTTGCGTGAATTAAAAAAGCTGTTACCGGTTAAAAATAATTCTTCCGTTCGATACAGCCGGTGGAATGTATTTGACCGTTCTGTAATTGTTTTGGAATCGAAAAACGCAAAGGCGTTAACAGAACGATTCCTGAGTTTGTTGAAAGCCGCGCAAAAAATACTGCTGGCAAATGACGAGTCTCTTGTTAACGTCATTTGCGATTATGCCGGGAATCGCTGGCGGCTGATCATATTTTTGCGTCAGAAACACCGTCCGGAAGCCTATTTTGCCAAAGGCGAGAATAGAATTTTTGTTTCTCCGGGGGCAGTTGATATGGCCGGTGTCATTATAACGCCGCTTCTGGATAATTATAACCGTTTAGATTATAATGCTATCCGTAAAATTTACCGTGAGGTATCCCTGCCGGAAGGCATGATGAATTCAATACTGAAGGAATTATAAAGGAACTGATAAATGTTTTTTAACGAGGAAATAATCGCGGACAGCTCAATGAGTTTTTCCGATGCGATAGAAGGAACGACCGCAGTGGATGAAATTATCGATGAGTTATCACTTGTCGATGTTCTTTATTATTCATTTGACGGCAGAAAGCACCAGGGGCAGCTTATTGTCAACAGGGAACTTGAAGATGATATTTATGAGATATTTAACTTTATTGAAAAAATTCTATTTCCCATAGGAAAAGTTATCCCCATAGTTGCTTACCAATGGAATGATCATCATTCCATGGCAGATAATAATTCTTCCGCTTTCAATTTCAGGGTAATTGAAGGAACGGCAAAATTATCCATGCACTCACTGGGGAAGGCGGTGGATATCAATCCGGTACAAAATCCGGTTATTTATCCCAACGGGGTAATAGCTCCGGAAGGAGCTAAGTATCTGCCGAAAGAAAGGGGAACATTCACGGCGGATAATGCCATCGTTCAGGAATTTCTCGGGCGAGGCTGGCACTGGGGCGGCAATTTCGATCAGCCGAAAGATTATCATCATTTCGAGAAACCCTGATATCTATCCAAAGGAATCTGTATAAAAACTGATTGCCCGGTCATTGCACACACATCCAGGCAATCTATTGCTAAGAGGCTGAGATATCCGGTGTTGTCTGAGGTTCACCGTCACCCGTTTGTTTTGAATGAAGATCATGAGCCATCAGTAAATATATCGCAGGCACAACAAACAGGGTAAACAGAGTGCCGATGGCGATGCCGGTAGTGATTACCAGACCCATGTTATAACGGCCCGCAGCTCCCGCGCCGGAGGCAAAAACCAGGGGCATCACGCCCAGCACCATGGCTGCGGTGGTCATGAGGATTGGCCGCAAGCGGGTAGCCGCGGCCTGCTCTATAGCTTCACGCTTGTTTTTACCTTCGCGCTGCAGGTCGTTGGCGAATTGCACAATAAGGATGCCATGTTTACTGATGAGACCGATGAGTGTTATCAGGCCCACCTCGGTATAAATGTTTAAGCTGGCATCGCCGATGCCGAGGCTGATGAAAATCAACGCTCCGCAAATGGACATGGGCACGCTGATAAGAACGATGATCGGGTCGCGGAAACTTTCAAACAATGCAGCCAGTGCCAGAAAGATGATAATAAGCGCGAAAGCGAATGTCATCATCAGTGAGCTTGATTCCTGCATGTACTGACGCGACTCACCGCCATAATCGATGCTGTAACCGGCCGGCAGTATTTCTCCGGCAATTGCTTTTAATTTATCGAGCGCCTGTCCCAGAGTAATGCCGGGGGTGAGGACTGCGGATATGGTGGATGAATTGAGCTGCTGGAAATGGTTAATGGACTCGGGCACAACTGTTCTCTTCAGGCTTGCAATTGTGGAAACAGCGATGGATTGACCACTGGCGGTATTGATGTGGTAGTTATTCAGTTGATCCGCGATGAGCCTCTCGCTTTGTTTGACCTGAGGGATCACCTTATAGGAGCGGCCGGATATGCTGAAATAGTTGACATAGCCTCCGCCCAGCATTGAAGCCATGGAACTGCCCACATCCTGCATCGTCAATCCCATCTGCGCCATTTTGTCCCGATCAAGCTCCAGAACCGTTTGCGGCTTATCTATTTTAAGATCCTTATCCACATACATAAACATACCGCTGGAACGCGCTTTATCCAGAAAAATTTGTGATACATCATTGAGGCGGGCAAAAGATTCGGTGGTGCCGATTACGAATTGCACGGGCAATCCGTGACCGGTGCCGGGTAAAGGTGCGGGTTGGAATACCACTGAGCTGGCCCCGGCTATCTCGCCGATCCTGTTTTGAATCTCCGGTTGCAGCACCTTGGTTGTGCGATTACGTTTGTCCCAAGGTTTCAGTACAAGACCGGCAAATCCCGAATTGAGACCGGCAAATCCCTCTACCTGAAAAAGATGTTCGATTTCCGGTATCGTCGATAGAATTTTGGACAACTGCAGTGAATAGATCTGGGTCTGCTGCAGGGTGGCATCGGGAGCGGCCGTGATCATGGAGATCAAAAATCCCTGATCTTCCTGAGGTGCGAGTTCGCTCCTGGAACTTGCAAACAGAAAGTAATTGCTTCCCAGGATAATCAATGCCAATACCACGACGACAGGAAGGGAGTTGAGCGCTCCCTGTAAAATTTTTGCATATCCGTCATGAAGACGATTAAACTGGCGGTCGATGAATTCATTGAAACGTTGCCGCTTGTTCGGATCTGCCTCCTTGAGAAAGCGCGAGCACATCATGGGGGAGAGAGTCAGGGCAATGATAGCTGAGACGAACACAGCGCCGGCCAGGGTATAGGCAAACTCGGTGAATAGTGCACCCGTGAGGCCGCCCATGAAGCCGATGGGCACATAAACGGCTATCAATACCACAGTCATGGCGATAATCGGTCCGCCGAGTTCGCGGGCGCCGCGAATACTCGCCTGAAGAAGAGGAATTCCTTCCTCCATGTGACGATGCACGTTTTCCACCACGATGATGGCATCATCAACTACCAGGCCAATCGCAAGGACAAGAGCAAGCAGGGTCATCAGGTTAATGGTGTAACCGAGCGCCATCATGATAAAAAATGCCCCGACGAGCGACAGGGGAATGGCCACAGTGGGGATGATCACTGAGCGCACCGATCCTAAAGAAAGAAAAATGACCAGGGTTACGATAAGCAACGCCTCAAAAAGGGTAATAACGACTTCTTTAATAGAGCTGTTGACATAATCCGTGGCGTCATAAACAATACGGCCATCAAGACCTTGGGGCAAATTCTGGGCGATCGCCGGGAAAATATCGCGAACAGAGTTGGCGACCGTTAGCAGGTTAGCGTTCGGTGCCACTTTTATGCTCATGAACACAGCGGACTTGCCGTCAAAACGTACGGAACTATCGTAGTTCTCCGCGCCAAGCGTTACATTGGCCACATCTTTCAGGTGGATGATGGCACCGTTCGTCGATTTGATCACGAGGTTGCGGAATTCGTCAACCGAGTGCAGGCCCGTAGCCGCCGTGAGGTCGACGGTTACCATCTGTCCCTGTGTCCTGCCCAGAGCCGATATAAAGTCGTTGGCGGCAAGCGCGTTGCTTACGTCCGTGGCGGTAACACCGTGGGCTGCCATCTTTTCCGGGTCGAGCCAGGCTCGCATGGCGAATTCTTGCTTGCCGAGGATATCCGCTGTCTGCACTCCTTCCACGGTCTGCAACTTGGGTTGCACGACCCTGATCAGATAGTCGGTAATATTA
>JBEKJX010000083.1:0-10386 GCA_050011015.1 Smithella sp. | reverse complement strand
GTAAGATTGATTTTAATAACTTCAGGACAAATCAGATAAAACGGTTTTCCTGCCATGGCCAGAGCCACATCAAGCCCGCCCGCGCCGATAGCAATCATGGATAACGCTCCGCAGGTGGGGGTGTGACTGTCCGCGCCGATCAGTGTTTTTGCCGGTTTGCCGAACCTTTCTAAATGAATCTGGTGGCAAATGCCGTTTCCCGCGCGGGAAAAGACAATGCCGTATTTTTGCGCCACACTTTGCAAATAACGATGATCATCCGCGTTTTCAAAACCTATCTGTATTGTATTGTGATCAATGTAGCTGACGGATAGGTCGGTTTTTACTTTCGGCACATTCATCGCTTCGAATTGCAGATAGGCCATGGTGCCCGTGGCATCCTGAGTAAGGGTTTGGTCGATACGAATGCCGATTTCTTCACCGGGTATAAGAGCGCCGGAGATTAAATGCTCTGATAGAATTTTTTCAACTAAATTTTTTCCCATGATGCTTTTTCCCAAAAAATAATTATAAATTTTTTATTGTAAACTTTTGATTTTGCTATATTTTCAGCTTTAAAATGCCTGTGACCCTGTCGAGAATAGAATGGAAAAGACCCCTATCCATGCCGCAAACTTATATAATAAACTCAGCGGATAATCAACTACCAAACGTTGTAAGAATGGACAAAATAAAAATTAACGGGCTTTGGAATAGTTTCACAAAGCCCGTTGCTGATTTATACGCGTGACTTAACTCGCGGCAGTTATGTTTTAAGCGCCATTGTTATCTAATCCTTTTACCCGCACGGCGCGCTGAAATCTTTTTTGATAATAAGGAGTGTCCAGACTGTCAATACGGACCCCTCTTTTCTTGGAGGATGCGTGCACGAATTCATTATTGCCGATGTAAATCCCCACATGCCCTAACGAACGATTTGTGTGGAAAAAAACAAGATCGCCTTCTGTAAGATTTTCACGGGCTATTCTGATGCCGACTTTGGATTGTTCACGCGCATTACGGGGCAATGTTATATCAAAAATTCGATAAATCTTCTGGACAAAGGAGGAACAATCAATTCCTCTCAAGGAGGAGCCGCCAAATCTGTAAGGTGCGCCAATGAAACCGGTTGCCACTTTGACAAATAACTGCATTTCATCGGGACTGCTCCATTTTCCCAAAAGTTCCCCTTTCGTTTCCGGTTCATCATTGCCGGCGTCTAAAGTTTCTTCTTTATCGCTTTCGTTTACAGTGTCTGGCGAAGCATCATCTTCTTCCGCTGTTAAATCATCATCTTCTGGAACTGGCGTTGATTTTGCGGATACTGAAGTTGATTTTGCCAAAACAAGTTTTTGACCGATGTGTAAACTCTTACTGTTGACATGGTTAAGAGCCATTATTTGTTTCACGGGGTGATGCGTTTTTTTGGCGATTCTGGATAAAGTATCCCCTTTTTTGACGGTATAGCAGGTCTGTTTGGATTTTGACCTTACAGTGTGTTTTGAAGAGCTTTCCGAGGATCCTTCCGAGGAGATATTTAAAATTTGTTTTGGTTTAATTCTTGATTTTTGAAGATTGTTGGCTTGCCTTAATTCACTAAGGCTAACGCCAAATTTTTTGGAAATGCTGTAAAGGGTATCACCATTTTGTACTTTGTATTGTATTGCCAGAGCGTTCGAACTGAAGATACTAAGTAACAAAAGAAGGACGAAAAGTCCTGAAAATGCGATGATCTGCCGTTTCATAATGAAATGCCTCCTTATTTATGGGGGGTATTATCCTATTAACGGTGTACATATTTCGATTTAATTTCATATTCTTAACCGAAAAACGAATACCTTGTTACTGTACACACTAACCGTACATTCTTTTTAAAATGTACCACCAACTGCCTAATTGTCAGAAAACATACTAAAAAAAGGTTGGCCTGTCAAACTTATTTTACAATATTGGGTTGCGTTCTTATTATAAGCATATGTTTATATTAATTAATTAGTGAAAATAGACCTCTTTGAACGGTACAAATTATCATTGGATTTTATACGGATTTTCGGTTATTGCAGTGCCTGTCTTAAACGATCTACAGGCCGCGTTTGTAATTTGCCTTAAAGCGGTTAAGACCATCAAAATTTGTAAAAGGATTGTTATGCGATTTTTCCGGAAAATTATTTCTGTAATCCTGATTTTAACCATTACATATTTTATTGTTGATATAGGCCGTTATTTTATCTATCCCGACGTTGCCTATCTTAAGAAAAATTATCCCCGCAAAACGGCTTTTATGGAATACAGGGAACAGGTCTGGAAAGAAAAGGGAATAAAAAAAAGAATTACAAATACTTGGGTTCCCCTTTCGAGAGTGTCGCCTTACGTAATGAAAGCCGTTATTATTGCTGAAGATGATAAATTCTGGTCTCACGAAGGATTTGACTTCGAAGCCATGCAGAAAGCACTGGAGAAAGATATCAAAAAAAAGAAATTTAAGGCCGGTGGCAGTACAATTTCGCAGCAACTGGCGAAAAATTTATACCTTTCTCCCGCCAAAAATCCCGTCAGGAAAATCAAAGAGGCGATACTTACCTGGCGTCTGGAGAGACAGTTGAGTAAAAGAAGAATTATGGAACTTTACCTGAATGTGGTCGAATGGGGCGATGGAGTTTTCGGCATCGAAGAGGCGGCCAGAAAACACTATGGTAAGAATGCATCCGAATTAACAGCCCGTGAAGCGGCACAGCTTGCCTCAATTATTCCCAACCCCCGCAGATATAAAACTGACGGTACGTCAAGATACGTTGAAAACCAGTCGGAAAGGATTTATCAAATCATGGTGCGCCGGGGTATTGTTATCCCTGAATATGATGACGTAATTTCCGAAAAAGATGAAAATAATTCCGAAACTTCCGGAAAAGAAAAATCCGTGCAAGGGGAACAGAGCGTAAGCCCTGAACCCCTTAACACGGAAGGAAAATCAACACCCTGAAGGGAATCGGTTTTATAAAATTTCGATAGCGGTAGCCATGGAAACGCCGCCGCCGCCGCAGAGGGTTGCAAGTCCAAGGGTTTTGCCGTGTTTTCGCATGGCGTGAATTAATGTAACCATAATACGGCAACCAGTTGAACCCACAGGATGTCCCAGTCCAATGCCGCTGCCGTTGATGTTGGTAATTTCACGGTTTAAACCAAGCTCCTTTTCACAACCGAGATACTGACCGGCAAATGCTTCGTTGACTTCAAGCAGTTCAAATGCATTCAGGGTGAGGCTCGGGTCGTTTTTGAGCAGATTTTTTACGGCCGGAACCGGGCTTAAGCCCATCACGGAAGGATGACAGCCGCCGCGTCCCGCGGAACGTATCCTGGCAATGGGTTTCAATCCTAATTCCCTGGCTTTTTCCGCCGACATGATGATCATAGCGGAAGCGCCGTCATTAAGCCCCGAGGAATTACCTGCTGTAACCTTGCCGACTTTGGGAATAAATGCCGACGGTAAGGCCTTCAACTGTTCCATCGTTAATCCGGGACGGTAATGTTCATCCTTGTCGAAAATGATGGGCGGTTTCCCTTTTTTCTGGGGGATTTCAATCGGCACGATCTCATCTTTGAAATCACCATTCTTTGTGGCGCGTTCGACGTTGTTATGGCTGCGCAAGGCAACCTCATCCATTTCCTCGCGGCTGATGTTCAAAAGCTGGGCGATCAGTTCTGTTGTATGTCCCATGATATAGGGTTTGCCCTTTAAACTCTCGAAAGGCTGGCCTGATTTGACGGGACCATCGTCGGATAATGGCATGACATAGGAGCCGCAATGCAACGCGCGGATCATGGAATCCACAAAAACCGTGTCCTGAAGGCGGCAGCCCCAGCGGGCATCAAAACTAACATAAGGTGCGCCCGACATATGTTCAACTCCGCCGGCCAGGATAACATCAGCCATGCCGGCTTTGATCATGGCAGCGCCGCTGAGCACGGCTTCCATGCCTGAAATGCATACGCGATTAACGGTTACAGCGGTCACCGTTTCCGGAATACCGGCTAAAAGAGCCGCTACCCGGGCTGTGTTAAGGGTATTGCAGGATTCAATGCAACAACCGAATCGGACATCATCAATGATAGCCGGGTCTATCCCGGCACGTCCGATGGCCTCTTTCATGACAACCGCCCCAATGCGGGCTCCGATCATGTTCTTTAATGTTCCTCCGAATGTTCCTATCGCTGTCCTGCACGCTGAAACAATGACTACATCCTTCATTTTGCAATCTCCTTCATATTATTAAATAATTTTTTTCTTCTTTTAAAGCTTTGATTGTCCAGACAGGCTTCTCAGAAGTTATTTTTTCTAAATTGTGAAATGTATTAATATCACTACCGGATGGAAGTGTTAAACAATTACAAAAGATATGTCAAACAATAAAATCGCGGATGTGAAAATTGAGAATAGAAAGGATAAAGATAAAACAATGTGCATAATATAAAAGCGCGTCCTGGCGGCGCGTTTTTATTAACCGGCTTGTCCAGAGTGATGATAGACAATAATGGTACCGGAGAGAAGATATATTTGGTTGTAATTCTATCTAAAGTTAACAAAGTTTTTTAAAAGAAATTGACTCATTTCCAAACCGTCACTATCCATTCCCGATTTTGTAGTTATTTGTTTGAAAAATCCTCAGGCAAGCATCTACCACTTCAGAATCGTAGAGTATACCCTTGTTCCGGGTAATTTCATCTAATGCCTCATCGATTCCCAGGGGAGGACGATAAGGACGGTGTGAAGCCATGGCCTCCACTACATCGGCTACCGCCAGAATTCGCGATTCCAGGAGAATGTTATCTTTTGCCAGACCATTTGGATACCCCGAACCATTCATCCGTTCATGATGTTCAATGATCATTCTTGCCACAGGCCAGGGGAATTCTATGTCCTTCAGGATGTCATAACCGGATTGAGCATGAGTTTTGATGAAGCCAAACTCTATGTCCGTTAATTTCGTCGGCCTGCCGAGAATATCCGCAGGAATGGATATCTTACCTATATCGTGGATGGCGGCTGCTATGCTGATGCCTTCGATCCGGTCAGTTGTCAGACCCATTTCCGCGGCAATTGCACGGGCCAAATCATCGACCCGTTGCTGGTGACCCGCCACATAGGGATCCCTTGCCTCAGCCAGAGAAGATATCGCATGAACCGTCGCTTCTAATACCTTCCGTGTTCGCAAAAGGTTTTGTTTAATAGCATCTTCCGTTCGTTTGCGCCCGGCTATGTCGCGGATATTACATTGAATCAACCTTGAATTGTTAATCATGTGCGCATCGGCATCAATAGCTTGTCCGGCCTTGTTTTTTATCGAAACATTATTGAAATAAACAATGCCTTCCCTTTCCAGGGTGCGTAATATCTCCTGAATATCACACTTATCATCAGTAAACCCGATATCCTGAAGCTTCTTTCCGACGCACTCCTTCCTGGAATAGCCCAACATGGCCTTTACTGCCCGATTGGCATGGATTATTGCTCCGTCGCTTTTTTCCAGAAGCAATATCGCGTCGTTGGCGGTCTCATAAATGTGCTTGCAGCGTTCTGCAGACTCTTCTAACATGTTTTCCAGCCGCCTGAGTTTCGTGATGTCTTCTATGGCAAGAAGAATCAATTGAGAACCGATTCCTTTATGAGTGATATGGCGGGAATTGAGCAGCATGATTTTATGTCCTATATCCGGAAATACATGCTCAACTTCATAATTATCGAATTTGCTTTCTTTTTTAAGAATTTCTTGAAGCAAAATCCGAAGCCCCGGTATATCCCATAGTTGATTCCCGATGTCATAGATAAGACGGCCTATGGTTTTTTTCGGGGTTACCTTGAAAGTATGATAGAATTTGCTGTTAGCAAAGACAACCGTAAGGTCCGAATCCAACACGAGAAGGGGTTCACGTATTGTTTCTACAATATCTTCATAACATATACGGTCGATCTGATTCTTCAACATTATGCTCTTTTCACTTATTAGGCCATTCGAGATTACTGATACATAAGTTCCTCTTGTACTGAATAACTAAAAACTATGTACTCATACGATGAAAAAATATCAATCCCTCGAACGAGGGATTTTGATGAATATTTTTATTGCATTATCAGTGCATTCTGCTATACATAATAATAACTCCTCCTCCCCCCCCAAAAAATATATATATTAGTTTATTTTGAGATGTACTGATTGTTTGTTTTAAGGTGTACTGAAACAACATTTATTGCAGTTATGACAAGGTATGGCTATGGACGACCGCTTAATCGTAACTCCCCCGAAAAACTACATCAACAAATTTTTCTGGACAGCACGAACTCCCATGGCCATCACCCAGGCCAAGGATGGCAAATATATAGATGTCAACGAAGCTTTCGCGAAAAGCATGGGACTGCGCAGGTCCGATATGATCGGACAGACATCCGTCGGAATCGGATATATAACGGCCCAACAGAGATTGATTCTTTTTAATGAGATAAAAGAAAAGGGATATGCTCAAAACATTGAACTGGAAGTTAGAGTCAAGAATAATGAGGTTCGATGCGGATTATTTAATTCGTCTCTGATAAAGATGGAAAAGAATGGTTTATGGCTGACGATTGTAACCGATATTTCCAATCGCAGACTGGCCGCAGAAGCGCGGCAGGATGATGTTTTATTTAAATCATTAGCTGCTATTGAGGGGACGGGTGTGATTTTAATACGTGGTTACCGGCGACAACAACCCGATTCATTTTTTATAAATCAGGAAGCAAGAAAGGCTTTAGGCAGACGGCCGGTAACGGATTTACTGGATGCCATAGACGGACGTGCGTCGGCATATTTCAACACGAAGAAAGGCTGCTATCTTGTTAAAACCATATTAATTCATCATGGTTCTCCGGGGAAAATCATTTTGCTGGAACCATTGCCGGATGCCGTGTGCATTAAAGAAAAACTTAAGCAATACGATCTGACTCCCAGACAGGAAGAAATCGCTCTTTTTGCCGCCATGGGAGATTCCAACAAGGAGATTGCCGAAAAACTCTTCATTGCTGAATATACAGTAAAAGATCATCTTAAGGAAATCTTTCAACAAATCGGCGTTTACAAACGCAGTGAACTTTGCCCGAAAATATTAAAATGGCGGTGACTCTTGTAAGAAAGAGTCATGATTTTCCAATGTAGTGTAACAGTAAAACGTCGTCATACCCGAAATGGCATATTGTAAAGCGGTTACTGAAACACGACACCAGCTTATTCAACAGGAGCCCACGGGAAAAAATACTTGCGGTCTTATTTAATAATATATTTATATAGTTATGTGATTTTTTACACTTAACGAGCATCAAAAAGAAAATGATAACAGAAGGAGGGTTAAATCATGCAAAAACCCGTGATGAATAAGAAAGCATTAGCCCTTTCCGGCGGCGGACCGGCTGTGGGTATTGAAATTGGCGCTCTGAGAGCTTTTGAAGAGAAGGGAATAGATTTTGATATTTTCACGTGCGCGTGTGTAGGCAGCTGGGTCGGCTGCCTTTATAACAGCCTGTCCCCGGGGCCTGACAGGATTAAACAGCTTGAAGATTTCTTTTTTGAGAAAATCTTTATTCCGGATGATATTTATGAAAGCTTTCCTATATGCTACAAAGTTTTTCGTGTCGATTACTTTGGAGACATGAAGAAATACATAGAGAAGTTCTTTGATCCGGCCACGTATCAACATCTTTTCCTCGCGGATCGAATCATGCAATATTTTCAACAGATGCAATTAAATCCACCAGCAACTAACGACGAGATCAATTATTATATTTCCGAAGGAATGGCTATTAATCCTTTTGCCAGGTGGTTTTGTGAAATGATCTATAAAGTTAAAAAAAGCGGCATTGCCGGGCTTGTTAACAGTGCAGATTTTGTTGAGGAAAACATCAACATGGAGGATCTTTTTAAAAGCGGCAAACTTGTTTATCTCAATGCGTATAATATGACAAAGACCAGGTTGGAAAGATTTGTAAACCGCAGGAAACACAAAGAATATGATCCGATCAGCGCAGAGGCTTTGATGGCCGGTTCGAGCGTTCTGGAATATACGGAAAATAGAACCATTGGAGGCGGTCCTGATAAATATTGTGAAGGCGCGGTTATTAACACCGTTGAATTGAATACGCTCCTTGAGCATGACCACAAAGACGAAATCGAGGAAATCTGGGTCGTAAAGATTGCGGATTATCAGGAGGCCAAACCGCCGAAAAATTTGATTGAAGCGGCATTAACTGCTGTTATGCTGCCGTTCGATACTATTTCCGATGATGATATTGAAATTTTTTCCCATCACCTGACAGAGGTCTCTGACCGTGAGAAAACAAGATTGATAAAAATTAATATGAATTATGGAGCCGTCAACTACCATTGGAACCATTCCAATTTGAAAGAAGGAATCAGGACAGGTTACGAAGGCACGATAAAGGCGATCGAAGAATACGAAGCAAAAAAAAAGCAGGAAGTACGCAGCCGCGTAAAGAGGAAGCCGGTTATCGATTTGCTGACACCTCCAAAAGCGATGCGTGGCACACGCTGGAGCTTCGATGATGAACAGAAATGAATTCGGCGGTAAGCGCTTTCTCATAGGCTTCCGGGTAAGCGAGCGAATGCTGAATCCGGCAGCGGGCGCAAATCCCTTTGCGGGCTTCGGGATAAGCGGGAGAATATAGAATTATAACTTTCCTTGAGAATCGAAGCCTCTCCGCGGCAGGCCGCGGAGAGGCTTCAGTCATTAATAAGTGTTTGTTCCGGAAAAGCGGTCGTAAAAATCAAATAGATATAATTCGATCAATGTAAAGCCGAAACAACGCACCGGCATGTCCGGACCTTTTACAAAGGAGTGATGACCGGAATTAAATTTATTTTTCAGAATAAAGAGCTTCAATCTGATTTTTAAGTTTATCGGAAATAATCCGCCGTTTCAATTTCATGGTCTGGGTCAGAGTTCCATTTTGCAGACTAAAGGGTTCGCTCAGGAAAATAAATTTCTTCGGGATTTCATAACCGCCGTATTTCCCTTTGAGAGAATTGATGATTTCATTAGTCAAAAAGCTTTTCAACTCGTCGCGCTTGACTAATTGTGCCGGTTCTTTAGGCAGGTTATTTTTGCCCGCCCATTTTTCAAGCGCATAAAAATCCGGAATAACAATGCATATATTATACGCTCGGCCTTCTCCGCAGATCATGGCGTTATCAATGTAGTGATTGAGTCTCATATCTTCCTCTATCGCTGCCGGAAACACGTATTTCCCGTTTTCAAGTTTGAACTGTTCCTTGAGCCTGCCTGTTATAAATAAAAACCCTTCTTCATCAATTCTTCCACGGTCGCCGGTTCTGAAACCGCCGTCCGGAGTCATAACAGCCTTTGTCGCCTCCGGCTTGTTATGATAGCCGCACATTACATTCGGGCCGTAAACCACAACTTCACCGTCTTTGGCATCCGGATCAACCATGGATTTGTCAATCACGACTTTGTAATTCTTCATAATAGGTCCGACGCTGCCGAGTTTGTATTTAAGCGGTCCATTCATCGAGACGCCCGGAGAAGTTTCTGTCAATCCGTACGCGTCATACAGCGGCACCCCTATATCCCAGAAGAAATGGGAAATATCCACGTTCATGGCGGCGCTGCCGGTCATGGAACCCTTCAGCCGGCCGCCCAGCTTTTCCCGGACCTTGCTGAAAATAAGCGCATCTGCGATTTTAAATTTCAGGTTTGTCATGAAGCAGGATTTTCCCTGAGCAGCAAGCTCGCGCTTCTTTTTGGCGCTTTCCACTCCCATGAAAAATAATTTTTTGGGAAGGCCGCCTTCTTCATTCATTTTTGTCAAGAGACCGTCGTAAATCCTGTTGAAAATTGTGGGAACGGCGGACATGAATGTGGGTTTGACCATCATGATATCTTCAACAACAGTGGCCGCTTTTTCCGCGAGGCCCACTGACGCGCCCAGAAGACAGAAGGTGACCATTTCCCCAAGGCCGTAAACATGCGCCCATGGCAGGATCGAAAGGGACCTGTCGTTTTCATTCACAGCCGGATAAGCGGCTACAGTGCCATGAGCGTTTGATGTGATATTGCTCTGACACAGCAGCACTCCTTTCGGGTCTCCCGTAGTTCCTGATGTATAGATCAGGATGCAAATTGACTTATGATCCGGGTAGATGCTTTTTACTTTCAGGGCGGATCCTTTTTTCTCCAGCTCCGCGAGTGTATCCGGCCCTTCGCCTTCCATTATAATTATTTTCTTCAGGTTCGGGATTGAAGAAGTGAAATCTTTTATTTTATCATATATTTCCTTTTTAGAGATAAACAGCACTTTAACGTTTGCGTCGGATATGATGTATTTCCATACTTGAACCAGTTCGGCTT
>JBEKJX010000082.1:0-10653 GCA_050011015.1 Smithella sp. | reverse complement strand
GTATTCAGAGGATATGAAGCGGTCTATGGTTATAAATACATCTTTAATGACCTTGCTGTCCGTGTGAATAAAGAAATAAAAAAATTGGAAAAGATAACCGGCCGTAAATTTGGTGATCGCCGTAATCCATTACTGCTGTCAGTTAGAAGCGGCGCAACCGTTTCCCTTCCCGGCATGATGAAATCTTTTTTAAATGTGGGCATCAACGAATCTATAGCGGAAAATCTCGGCGAGAAGGAAAACTTCCAGTGGGCGTCGTGGGATTCGTATCGCAGGTTTTTACAGACGTGGGGTATGTTTCAGGGATTGAATCGAAACTTTTTCGACGCGATAATTGACGAATTCAAGCAAAAATATGACGTGGAGAGAAAGATACAGCTCCTGCCCGATCAAATGAAACAAATAGCCCTTTCCTACAAAAAAGGAATAATGGACAACGGCATTGAGTTCAAGGATAAGCCTCTGGATCAATTACGGCACGCCATTTTACAGGTTTTTGATTCATGGTATTCGGAACAGGCGGAAATTTATCGCCATCAAATGCATCTTTCCGATAAATGGGGAACAGCCGTAATTGTGCAGGCGATGGTCTTTGGAAATCTCAACGAACACTCCGGTTCAGGGGTTATTTTTACACGTGAACCCAAAAGCTCGTCTTCCGATGTAACGCTCTCCGGAGATTTTATATTTGGCGTTCAGGGAGACGATATTGTGTCGGGTCTCGTTGAGACATATCCTATTTCGGAAAAGCAGCGTGTCGTAGAAGGCCGATATCAAGAAATATCTCTGGAAGCAAAATTTCCTGAGATTTACGCTGAGCTGTTAAGGATTTCCGAAATACTTATTTACGAAAAGGGTTTCAATCATCAGGAGATTGAGTTTACCTTTGAAGGACCAACCCGGGATAAATTATATATTCTGCAAACGCGCGATATGAATCAAATAAAGACACAAAGATGGAGACGTTTTAAAGACACCGCGATATTGCAATCATCCGTTCTTGGAGCAGGTATAGGGGTTAGTGGCGGAGCTCTTTGCGGCAGAGTGGTTTATTCAGAATCGGATATTAAACGTTTCCGCAGCATTGAACCGCAAACGCCTCTGATTCTGGTGCGTCCCGATACGGTTCCTGATGATGTCGGAGTTCTCCTGCAGGTTGAAGGGCTTCTCACAGCAAAAGGCGGAAGCACTTCGCATGCCGCCGTAACAATTCCGCAGCTCAACAAGGTCGGAGTTGTCGGTTTTAATAAACTCAAGGTTTATGAGATTGATGAATACGCAAAAATAGAAAACCATACTGTTAAAGCGGGCGATTTCATAAGCATAGACGGTTGGAGCGGCACTGTCTATGCGGGACAGCATGAAAGCGAGGCTGAATAACATATCCGCTTCTAAATAAAAACGCTATCCTTGCTGGTACAGCGTACCCCGGCGCAGACCGGCGTTGTGCGCTTTATCAACGTATGTAAAACGGAATGCATCCCCGAAGGGGGCACAATAAAAACAGATCATTTCCTTATTGATGATCTGCGCCATAATGGCGTAGATCACATACGACTCGTCGCCTCCGCGTTGCCGCCTCGATATCATCGTTGATTTAGCATTGGCATAGAACTCCAATAGCAATTAACGGAATCCGGCTGCCGGTATTTACCGGCAACCGGTTATGTTTCTTATAAAAGGTTCTTATGAATGTAAACGGTCAGGTCTCCCATCCTGTTTGTATAGCTTCCATATTCATTGTCATACCAGCCGAATATCTTGGAATGAACAACAGGCACCTTCATTAACTTTTCGGGAAACGCTTTCATAATTTCCGCGGGACAGTTTGGAATATGCGAAAGATCCAGATTAATAAAAGCTGTCCGTGTGTGATTAAACTGGCCTTCAATGATCACTGCCGCGTCAACGCCGATAAGATCGGTGGGCACATTTTGTTCCATCGTGAATTTTATTAAACGTTCGGGATTATTTTCGGCAGCTTTGCGGTATATTTCGTTTACCATTTTTGTATTGATGGCCATCTCCGCGCTTTGTTTATTCTTGCGGGTTTGAAAAGTCGCGTTTAAAACAATTAATGACATGGTGCTGGTGGGCACTCTGATTGAATCCGCCATAAAGCCGATGTGCTGAACCTCCGGAATGACCTCCGCCAGTGCCTTGGCAGCATTCGTTGATGTCAGAATTATATTATTCAGAATACTTCTGTTTTTTCTCAAATCTTTTTCGCCTGCCTTGGGTACGCTGTCCAGCACGCTCTGGGTATTGGTAACGGCGTGAATGGTTGACATGGAGGCCGTAAGGATATTATTTGTTTCCTCGTTTTCCAGCAGCGGTTTGATCATGTGGGCAAGTCCCGTGGTCGTACAGGAAGCCGCAGAAACAAGCTGATGTTTCTTTTGATCGAAAGCGGTGTGATTTATTCCATAAATCAAGGTTACCGCGTCATTTGGCACGGACATGGCCTTATTCTTTATTTTAAAAGGAGAAGAATTGATGACAACCTTTGCTCCTCCGTGTAAATGTCCGCGAATAGAACCGCTTTTGTTATCTGAGGCAACGGTCGGATCCTTGAATTTTCCCGTGCAATCCAAAACGATGTCCACTCCGAATTGCCTCCAGGGAACATCGGCGGGATTTCTTGCTTCCCTGAGCACCGTTACCGGAATTCCGTCAATTAACATCTTCCCCTGTTTTTCGTCTATAATCTGAATCAGGCGTTCTGATTTTATTCCATATAGAAATCTGTGCATCAGACCATAAGTTGTATCTTTTTCAATCGCCTGAGCTATGGAGTCAAGGCCCGTGCCGGCTTCCCGTCCAAGATTGACGACGATTTCCTTAAAATACTTTCTGTGGATGTGATGCCATAAACTTAATTTTCCTATTCTTCCCAGACTGTTAATGCCGAGTATCGGCGGTTTATTTTCAAATACCTGAACTTTTGCCATTATTAAATTCCTCCTTTATTTGTGAAACTCCTATTTCCATAATGAAGTGATAAGTTGAACGATCCCGCAAAGCAAAGAGTATGAGCTCCAAAGCTTGCTTTTTTGTTTATACGAAGTAAAAATTTACGTTCTTCTTTGATTGATGAAAAAAAATGCAGGGATTCCCGGAAAAGTAAAATGAAGTTAAAACTATCTAAAAACGGTTTTGTGGTGACCGGGATAACCATAAACTATCTCCCTTAAAAGGTCGCCACCTCTTTATATGAAAGATCTGTAAAAGTCAACAGCAAAAGCGAGAACTATTATCATATCCAGTCATCACGTTAACGTAACTTATTTGTTTTTGAGAACAAATAAGTTATTTTACAATTCTAACTAATTTCTAAATCAAAGAGAAAAGATTTGCTTACAGCTGCTTGATCTTCTTGATAGTATTCAGAAAGTAGAGTAATATTTGATTAATTCAAGAGAAGGAGAATTCAATGAGACGGAATTTATTGCTAATAACGCTGGCATTACTTATTATTTTTACAGCTTCCTGTGTTTGGGCTGAAAGTTCTGTATGGGTGGTAAGTTCTTCCCGGGCAAATGTTTATCTTGCCGGATCTTTCCACATGCTGAGGGCGTCTGATTATCCTCTGCCTGCTGAATTTTTTACGGCTTATAATAATTCCCGTAAAATCATATTTGAAGCCCCGCTTGATGAAACGGTAGGTGCGGAACATACGGGAGAGTTATTAAGCGGTGCAATTTACGCTGACGGCACAACACTTAAAAATCATATTTCAGAAGCGGCTTATTCCAAAGCCGAAAAATTCTGCAAAGAACATAATTATCCGCTGGACCAGTACCAGATTTTTAAGCCAGCTTTGTTTTTGACAATGCTTACGGCTCTGGAAATGAACAGAATCGGCGCCGATCCACAGAAAGGGGTTGATTATTTCTTCAACGAAAAAGCTCTGCAGGATGGAAAAGCAACGGGAAGTCTGGAAACGGTTGATGAACAACTCAAACTTCTTCTTTCAATGGATGAAAGCATGGGAAGCGATCAAATCATCGAATCAATCGACGAATTCAAACAAATAGAAGCGGAGCTGGGAGAATATCTGGCCGTTTGGAGAAAAGGTGATGAGGTTAGGATGGATGAACTTTTTATAAAAGATTTTAAAGGTTACAGGAAGTTATATCAAACCCTGATTGTTGATAGAAACAACAAATGGATGACGGATATTACAAGTTATCTAAATGGTTCGGCAAACACTATGATTATTGTGGGCGCGGCGCATCTTGTCGGTCCGGACGGGCTCGTTAATTTACTGCGTAAACGCGGTTACAAAGTAGTTAAACTGCAGAAAAAGTAATTATACAAATAAACTATAACAGATTTAACTCTGCACAATGGCCGCTCAAATGGATATTATTTTGGCAACAGGCCGTTTTGATATAATTATTAAATTTATTTTTTCCCGGCGATTTCTTTAATAATTCCCAGAAAACCGTCTGCCTTTAAGGATGCGCCGCCGACAAGAGCTCCGTCAATATCTTGCATGGCGATTAATTCGCCGACATTATCTTTGGTTACGCTTCCACCATAGAGGATGCAAACGTCATCGGCAGTTTTGCCGTAAATGTTTTGTAAAATGCCGCGAATGAAGGCATGAACTTCCTGCGCCTGTGCTGATGAGGCTACTTTTCCCGTTCCTATTGCCCAGACCGGTTCGTAAGCAATGACAACTTTGTCAATTTCTTCCACACCGTTTAAGCCCTGTTTTACCTGTCGGCCGATAACATCCCGCGTAATTCCTTTTACCCGCTCCTCGTCAGTTTCTCCCACGCACATAATGGCAGTTAATCCTGCCATTAGCGCCTTTTTTACTTTCAAATTAACTTCATTGTCTTGTTCGTGAAAATATTTCCGGCGTTCGGAATGGCCGATAATCACATAGGAGCAGCCGGTATCCTTGAGCATGCCCGGCGATATTTCTCCGGTAAAAGCTCCCTTGTCTTCGAAATACATGTTTTGCGCGGCCAGAAATACGTTGGAATTTTTAATGGCTTCGCTAACACTGAAAAGAGCGGTAAAAGGGGGAGCTAAAACGATTGTTCCATTTTCGAAGTTAGCCGCTCCATCTTTAATAGCTTTTGCCAGAGCAATTGATTCCGCAATAGTATTGTGCATTTTCCAGTTGCCGGCAACAATCCATTTTCTCATTTTTATTTCCTCATTTTTCCAGCGCGGCAATTCCGGGCAAAGTCTTTCCTTCCAGCCACTCCAGAAAAGCGCCGCCGCCGGTGGAGATATAAGACATCTTTGCGCTAAGACCCGCTTTTTTAATTGCCGTATCCGTATCGCCGCCGCCGATGATGGAAAGCGCTCCGGAATTGGCCACAACGCCCGCCAGTTCGAAAGTTCCCTTGCTGAATGAAGCGATTTCAAACATACCCATCGGGCCGTTCCAGATTATGGTTTTTACGCCCTGCAAAGCTTCACTAAAAAGAGAAATTGTAGCCGGACCTATATCCAACCCCATCATGTCTTTGGGGATTTCTTTTACACTGCAGACTTTTGCTTCGTCTTCCGGGGTAGCGCTTCGGGCAACAACAGCATCTACCGGCAATAGAAACTGGACATTTTTCTGTTTGGCTTTTTCCACAATCTTTCGCGCCAGATCAAGCATGTCTTCTTCACAAAGCGATTTGCCGATTTCCAGACCTGCCGCCCGTAAAAAAGTGAATGCCATGCCGCCGCCTATAATAAGTTTATCCACCTTTTCAATAAGGTTTTCCAGAAGGCCGATTTTATCAGAGACCTTTGCTCCTCCGATAATCGCGACCAGCGGTTTTGCCGGATTTACCATAGCCTTTTTGAAATATTCGACTTCATTTTTCAGCAGGAAACCGGCGGCGCAGGTTTGCACGAATCCGGTTATGGCCGAATTGGAAGCCGCTGCCCGGTGCGATACGGCAAACGCGTCATCTATATATATGTCGCAAAGAGCGGCCAGTTGTTTGGCAAATTCCACGTCGTTTTTATCTTCGCCCGGATGAAACCGGAGATTCTCCAGAAGAATGATATCTCCTTCTTTCATTTTGCCGACTGCCTGCTCTACCGCACTGCCCACGCAATCATCTAAAAACATAACGTCTTTTTGCAGCAGTCCCGACAGAACTTTCACCACCGGCCTGAGTGACATCTCTGCGACTCTTTTACCTTTCGGCCTGCCCAGGTGGGAGGCGATGATTAATTTCGCTCCTTTTTCCAACGCGTAATTTATCGTCGGAATGCTTGCCCGCACACGCTTATCGCCTGTTACATTCCCATCTTTGTCCATGGGGACATTAAAATCCACCCGCAAAAAAACTCTTTTCCCTTTCATTTCAATTTGATCTATGTACTTCATCTTTCTTCCTTGTCTTTTCTATTTCATTATAAAAGAAAGCAATTCCAGCATTCTGTTGGAGAAGCCCCATTCATTATCATACCACGAAAGAATTTTTACCATATTGCCGCCGAGAACAGTTGTATTCAGCATATCTACTATGGAGGAGTGTTTGTTGCCGTTAAAATCGACGGAAACCAGTTCTTCCTCTGAGCACATCAGGACGCCTTTCATGGCGCCTTTAGCGTATTCTCTTAACTTATCGTTTATTTCATTTTTGTTAGTGCTCTTCGAAAGCGTTGCCACAAAATCAACTAAAGAAACATTAGGGACAGGCACACGTATGGCCAGGCCGTCAAGTTTTCCCTTCATTTCCGGTATGACTTCAGCGATCGCCCGGGCTGCGCCGGTTGTTGTGGGTATCATGGAAAGAGCTGCCGCGCGGGCCCTTCTTAAATCTTTGTGTGGTTCATCCTGAACAACCTGATCATTGGTGTAGGCATGAACTGTTGTCATCAATCCGTATTCAATACCGAATTCCTGATGCAATATTTTGACAATCGGCGCAAGGCAATTTGTGGTGCATGAACCCATGGAAATAATATTATGTCTGGTTTTGTCGTACTCTTCCTGGTTGACACCGAAGACAACAGTAACATCGGGATTTTTAGCCGGGGCGGAAATGACAACTTTTTTTGCTCCTGCCTCGATATGTTTTCCGGCGCCTGTTTTGTCCGTGTATTTTCCTGTGCTTTCCAGGACAACATCAACTCCCAGGTCTTTCCAGGGCAGTAATTCCGGTTCTCTGACGGAAAATGTCTTGATCTCCTTGCCGTCAACGATTATGCAATTGTTCCCCACTTTAACTTCTGCATCCAGGATCCCATGAGTTGAATCATATTTAAGCAGATGAGCCAGAGTTTTGGCATCAGCGAGATCATTTATTGCTAAGAATTCTACTTCTTTACTTTTATATCCGGCTCTAAACACAAGCCGGCCAATTCTTCCAAAACCATTAATGGCAATCTTTACGGGCATATCAACCTCCTGATATGGAAATGAAAAACTTATTTAGTTTAATGGTGTTTTTTTGTCAACCTGTTTTGGCTTTACCAAATGTCATGTCATTATTCCCGCTGTCTCAATCGTCGCTAAAACAACATGGTATTCGATGTATTCGATCTTACTTTTCTGCCTCCAGTCCGGCAAATTTTCTATATTACGTTAAATATTCACACTTGAACTATAAGAAGAACAGTCCTGTATGTCAATAAAATAGTGCCGGCAGAGGCAAGGATTGGAATTTATATCAGTTGTCGGCGGCACAGTGTTCGGATTCATCGACACCGCATTCAAACATATTGCTGAAAGGCCGGTTCACAGATAACTGTGTTTCTAGACGTACAAAATATTCCGGCGTCCCGTTATTGTGTGCCAACCCGGTGATCATTCATATTACTTTATATTATTTTTGATGTTCAACCTTCTTCGAAACGCATCGGCGTCATCTCCAAATATACTGTCCTGCAACGCCTTTATTGTTTGAGCTTTTTGATCATTATCGATAGAGGGGTCATTTTTGATTGCATCTTCCTGAGCGTAATAGTCGGCTTCTTTCTTCTTTTCCGTATTAATTTGTTCATCAACCTGTTCCAGTCTGGCGATTTGATCTGATGAAAAATATTCATTACGGAATTCTTTTATTTTCTCCTGGCGTTGGTCCTCGGGTAATTCCTGGATGTCTCTCTGATAAATAGCCTGCTTTTCCTGATAACCCGCGAATTTTTCAGGATCGCTCTGCGGAGGGTCTTCAACACTGTCAGGTCCGGTACCCCACATTTCGTCCTTCAACGCACTAATTCTTTTTTCTTTATCTGTTCCATAAAGGGTAGCATCATTTACAATGGCCCCTTTTCTGATACTATATTCCTGTCCTTTAACTTCAATTCCCCACATGGCATCGGCAATTTCCGCACCAAAATATTTTCTTCTGTAATCCTGGATATCATCCAGATAGCTGAGCATTTCAGCGGCGTTTTTTGGTTGTGGTTGCTTCTGTACCTTGTTTGTAAGTTCTATTTCATAATTGCAGAATTTCTTGTAAAGAGCGAACATCTCGTCGGCTTTCTTTGCGTCCATTATGGAATGAAGATATTTCTCAACTTCCTTGAAATGATCTTCAAGGCTTCCGGCCGAAATCTGTGTCTGTAAGTACTTGAAAAATTTTATAGTATCTGAATTGGCGATTGTCTCGGAAAAATGTTTGTTAGGATCTTCCATGCCGGACATAAACTTATTTTCCCTGAAATATTCTTTCATGTCCTTCAAAGTTATTTTACTGTCTCTGCTGATAATATTAAGGGGTACATCCCTCTTATGTAGCAGGCGGTAACCCGTAAAAGCGACGAGGAGCAGTACAATGGTTATGCATAAACCTATAAGCAGTTTCTTATTTTTCATATCTTATTCCTTAAACAACTTAAAATATTTAACTCAAGGATACATTAAATAAAAAAGCATGGTGAAATCTTCCTATCATTTTAAGGAATTAATCACCATGCTTTAATATTATGTACTTCTAAATAAATCCTCTTTTATTGGTATCCCGGAATTAATATCCTCTGCTTTTCAGATCAGACGCGATATTTACAAATTGCGTCGGTGCATCATAGCCGGGAGTCGTCAGGGTCAGAAGACCTACTTCAGCCAAGTGATTTACACCACCCAGAAACGACCAGAAACCGCCATCCAGTGTGCCACGGTAATTCCCCCATTTTGCTGAAGTTGTTGAAACAAGACCGTCATTATCACCTTCGACGGGGAGCATTAACGCCCATGTTGCAGACATTAACCCTCCGCCAAGAATATTCGTTATCTTGCCGCCATAACTCTGATAATATACACTGGCGACATTCGGAGTATTCGGATTATAGATGTTTATCATGTAAGCCCTTGTTTCCTGAATGCCGTTTGCTATGCTGTCTTCATAATCGTTGAATACAAAGGAGTATACCCAGTTAATTGCATCGCCAAGCAGACTTGTCAATCCAGTGGTACTGCCAAGATTCATTATCCAGTCCGCTACATAACTTCCTCTATGCGGTCCTCCCATGCTTGTATGGCTGGCCACGTATGGAGCCATGCCCATATTAGAAATGGCATAACGTGTATAAATGCACCCGTCGGAATGGCCAATGACATTTATTTTTGACGCACCGGAAACAGCCATGATCTGCTTAACCTGGGTTGCCCACTCACCTGCTTTGTAGGCGTGAGATGCCATGGCGCTTACACTTGTTACGTAAACATTTGCGCCATTACTTTTCAGTGTGCTGGGAATGCTTCCCCAGTAATTGATGATACCCAATATATTGGCTTCAGCGCCCATTCCATGGGAAAGCACAATAGGGTACTTCGTTGCGCATTTTGTGCTGCTGGCCATTGAAACCACCGGGAAAACAAACAAAAGAACAATAATACCGATTAATACTTTTTTCATCATTACCTCCGGGACATTAATTTTTTGATTATTCTTATTTTCTGTAAACTATTCTTTTTTAAATATTTACAATTTATAAGCAGTAAATGTGCCATTAACCAAAAAATGCTGTGCATATCTTGTAAGTAATTAAAATATAATATAAAATAATATTTATAAAAATATTAAAGTATTGAAAGGTATTAAGTTGGGGCGTTATGACTCATATAATTGGATAGCATATAGTAATATATGTGTCAATATGCCCCATATATTGGGGCATATTGGTTCGACTATGGTTGATCCAGACCAAAATTTTGCATCTTCCGGAAAAGGGTTTTGCGGTCAATTCCCAAAGCTTCAGCAGTACGGCTGCGGTGCCAATTGTTTTCAGACAGTGCTTTCATAATAATCTCTTTTTCGCTGGCTTTGAGGGTCTTTTTGGATTCTTCCGCAGATACTGCATTATTGTACGTAGCCGATTCTGTTTGAGTGGTGTTAATGGTGCTTTTGGCAAAACCTGTACTCATCGTTCCTTCATCTTTTGAAGCTTCTTCTTCCAGCCGTGTTGTCCGCGTTTTTGGCAAACCGGCAAAATCCAGTCTTTTTAAGGTCAGATAGCGGTGCAATACATTCTGAAGCTCGCGGACATTGCCGGGCCAGTCGTAATTTTGCAATGCTTCGATTATATTGCCGGGCAGGGGAGGGTGTTTTTTGTCGTGAAGATGCAGAAAGTAATCGATAAGAAGCGGTATATCATCTTTTCTTTCCCGCAGGGGAGGCAGATAAACAGGCAGAATATGGATACGGTAAAAGAAGTCCTCCCTCAACCCTCCTCTTTTTA
>JBEKJX010000081.1:0-10826 GCA_050011015.1 Smithella sp. | reverse complement strand
AGGAAGCCAGGGAAGCGCCCAAGGTTAAATTCTAGCTGCAAATTTGATTTGCCGTTTTTTAAACAAGCCCTGAACATTTATGTAAAAATGTTCAGGGCTTTTCTTTTAATTATTCCAAAACGTCAGCCGGGCTTTTTCGTTTTTCATGATAAATTTTCAGGCCGGTTTCAGAATCGAACTGAACAGCAAACATTGCATTGTTTGCCCGACGGGTTTGAAGCCCGCGGCTGGCGCCAGCCAACTTAACCGGTCAAAAAGGGCAGGAATTATTATTTAAGAATTACCCATTGGATATTTTATCCGCTTCTAACAATAGTTAATTGAAAAAGCAATATTTGGCGGATAATTATTCAAATTCAGTAATTGTTTTGACAAAATTCGCGATGGAAAAAATTGTTTTAAGTTTTAAGTGTTAAATGTTAAGTAAATGTTAAAATTTAACCCTTAAAAACTTCTTTAGTCTATGGGAATAATTTATTTTGACAACGCGGCCACGTCCTGGCCGAAGCCGACTGAAACAATTGCTGCCATGCAAAATTATATGCAAAATACCGGCGGCAGTCCCGGTCGTTCCGGGCATCGTTTGTCTGTTGAAGCGGCGCGGATAGTTTTCGATGCCAGAGAAAAACTTGCTTCGTTGTTCAATGTTTCAGACCCTCTCCGGATAGTGTTTACCAAAAATGCGACCGAGGCCTTGAATATTGCGATTTTCGGCTTTTTAAAGCCGGGGGATCATGTCATTATTTCGGGCATGGAGCACAATTCAGTTATGAGACCTCTCAGGATAATGGAAGCAAAAGGAGTTGGCATAACTGTTATTCCCTGCGATATGGAAGGGCGGATTGATCAGGGGAATATAGCCGGAGCGATCAGGAAAAATACAAAGGCGATATTTATTATTCATGCCTCCAATGTCACGGGAGGAGTCATGCCTGTTTCCGATATAGGCGGTATTGCCCGGGAACATGGGCTGGTTTTATGCGTTGACGCCGCCCAGACGGCAGGATGTTATCCCATAGATGTGGCGGAAATGAATATCGACCTCCTGGCGTTTACCGGACACAAATCTCTTTTCGGCCCTTCGGGAACAGGCGGGCTCTATATTCGCGAAGGTTTGGAAAAAATCATTGAGCCCATCTGTGTTGGTGGAACGGGGAGCCGTTCGGAGGTGGAAGAGCAGCCGGATTTCCTGCCCGACCGTTTTGAGGCGGGCACACCCAATACGGTTGGCATTGCCGGCTTGCGGGCAGGTGTTGAATTTGTTTTGTCTACCGGTATCCGTCAGATTAAAAGCAGAGAAGATAACCTGGTGAAAATGTTTATTGAAGGGATAAGGGATTTGCCGGGAGTAATTCTTTATGGACAAACCTCTGTTGATCGCCGGATACCGGTTGTCTCCTTCAATATTGCAGGGATGGATCCGGGTGCCGTCGCCGGGGAACTTGATGAGCGCTTTAACATTATGTCACGTTCCGGTCTGCATTGTGCGCCTCGTGCCCATAAAACCATCCATACCTATCCGTCAGGTACGGTGCGCTTCAGTTTCAGTTATTTCAATACGGAAAGGCAGATAATAAAATCAATTGAAGCGTTAAGACAAATAATAAGTAAAGGGAGAAAAAATATATGACGAAAATTAAAGTGGTTGATGCCAGAGGGCTTTCCTGCCCGCAGCCGGTTGTCCTGGCTAAACAGGCTTTGGAATCCAATGAGCAGGTCACAGTGATCGTTGATAATGAAACAGCGCTGGAAAATGTCCGGCGCCTGGGCGGCAAACTTGGCTGTGATGTGAAGATCGAAGCCCGAAGCGGCGGCATATACGAAATTCAGCTGATACGTAATGCCGGTTCCAATACAGATCATAGCGCTTTTGTTTCGTCCTGCGCTGCCGGGCAAGATCGGCTGAGACCTTTTGTTATCGTGATGGCCGGAGACAAAATGGGGCGGGGAAATGATGAACTGGGTAACGTTCTTATCAAGGCCTTCCTTTATACCGTTGCCGGACAGGCTGAAAAACCGGATGTGATGATCTTCTATAATACCGGCGTTAAACTGACCATTCAGGGTTCGGATGTCCTTGATGCTTTGAAAAAACTGGAAAGCGAAGGTGTGCAACTGCTTGTCTGCGGGACTTGTCTGAATTATTTCGAGATCAAAGACAAATTGGCCGTGGGTACTGTTTCCAATATGTATGATATTGCGGAAATCATGAGCCGCGCCGGACGGTTGCTTACGCCATGACCGGACAGAATTCAAATTATGTGCTACTGTTCAAGGCGGTGAGTTATGTCTTGAAAGCGGAAAAGATTCTCAAACAGGAAGGCCTGCCTTACAAACTCATTCCCGTTCCCAAGCAGATCAGCTCGGATTGCGGCGTTTGCCTGCTGGTTCATATGGATGTGAAAGATAAAATTGTCGACTCTCTTCAAGGTGAGGTCGATATAGAAAATATCAGAAAGCTTGCCGATTAAACAAAGCGATAATGAGCTGTTGACCGGGAGCGCATTCCCGCAGGGAGGCGCAATCATAAATAGTCATCTTCCTTGCCGAAAAAAGCCGAAGGCTTTACAAAACGCTCATCTGCTGCGTTGCGCTGGAAACCGCACCGCTCAACGTATACCCGTTTCGTGGTTGATATTTTACATTACCCGATAGGCATCACAATCTATCCGGTCAGGATGACGAGCGCATCCGCAGCGACCGGTTTATTGCCTGCTATAATCAGCGGATTGATGTCTATCTCCGCAATTTCGCTGTGCCTGATTGCCAGCTCGCCGATGCCCACCAGGGCGCAAACAAGCGCGCTTCGGTCAACGGCTGGACTTCCGCGAAACTCTCCCAGGAGTTTTTTCATCCGTATTTCTTCGATCATCTCTTCGGCATCCGCCTGGGTCAGCGGCGCGATACGGAAGCTTACGTCCTTCATGACTTCGGTGAAAATGCCGCCGATTCCAAACATGACGCACGGCCCGAATTGGGGATCGCGGGTAAGCCCGATGACAAACTCCCGGCTTCCCTTGATCATCTCCTGGACCAGTACGCCGTCCAGCTTTGAAACCCTGCCGGTAATCTCTTTATAGGCATCGCGCACCGCGCGTACGTCGCAGAGATTCAGCCTGATAACGCCCGCTTCGGTCTTATGCGCCAGCGCGCCGGAGCATCCCTTGAGCGCCACCGGATAGCCGATCTCTTCGGCGAATTTCTCCGCTTCCTCGCGAGAAAGTGCCAGCTTTTCGCGCGTGACGGCGACTCCGGCTGATTTGATGACCGCCTTGGATTCATATTCGGAGAGGCTCTTTTGGCCCCGTTCCATGGCTTTTTGTAAAATCTGCTCCATACTACTGCTCCTTTTTACGAAGATACCTGAACTGCTCATACGACACGACGAGCGCCCGCACCGCTTCCTCAAGGGAATCAAAAATGGGAATATTAAACTGCTTGCGAACAGAGATGATCCGGCTGATAGAATTCGGCGTGTATATGGCGGCGGGTTTATCGTAGTGCCTGCACATTTTCATAACTTCCTTGATGACATCGATGATGAAATCACGCCAGATGCTCGACATCAGAAGAAGCCCGTCCACCTCCGGGGCCGCGAGAATTATGTCGATGAGATCCAGATAGACCTGCGGCAGCGCGGGGCCGATATCTACGGGGTTGTTGATGTTGAACACGCCCTTTATCTTTGAAAGCTTCTCTCGTGTCTCCGGTGCGAAACGCGGAATTGTCAGTCCCGCTTCTGTCATCATGTCCGCCGATATACTGCCGAATGCGCCTGAATTGGTAAATGCTGCAATCCTGTTTCCTCTGAGCAGAGGCATTTCGGTAAGCATCTTCGGCAGAGAATACAGTTCGCTGATTGATTTGAGTCTGATGATGCCTGTCTGACGGCACATGCTGTCGAAAACAACGTCGTTGTTGGCCATACCGGCGGTGTGGGAAAGCGCGGCGGCGGTGCCCGCCTCCGTTCTGCCCGATTTGAAGATCATGACGGGTTTTCTAACCCGACGCGCAACATTCATCAGTTTTGTCCCGCTTACGACGTTTTCCAAATACATCGAGATGACCTGCGTGTTATCACTGTTGAAATAGTCCAGCAGATCCGCCTCATCCACATCGGTTTTGTTGCCGATGCTCACCATCTTGTTGATTCCCTGCATGTCATCCGTCAGCGACTCGAAGATCACCACACCGACTCCGCCGCTCTGGATGACATACGACACACCGCCCGGTTTGTTTAAGGCATTGATCATTCCGTCGTATGCGCCGTAAAAACAACAGAAGCGGGAAACATTGTTCATCACGCCCAGGCAATTCGGGCCCAAAAAGCGAATTCCATATTGCTTCGCGTAACCATCTATCTCCTTCTGCAGTTTCTTTCCTTCACCGCCCTGTTCGGAAAATCCCGCGCTTTCGATAACAATGTTGCGGATGCCTTTTTCTCCGCATTGTTTCACAAACGCGGGCACAACCGAAGCCGGCGTGATAATGACCGCAAGGTCTATGTCATGTGGAACGTCCGTTACGGACGAATATCCGGGGTAACCGCTCACCGCCTCAGCCTTTCTGTTGATCGCAACAACCGGCCCGGGAAATTCTATAAAATACTTCAGAGAATTGCATATTGTCGCGCCGAGATTGAACGGCGTGTTGGACGCGCCGATCACGGCGACAGAGGCAGGATTGAAGAATTTTTCCAACTGGGAATTTTTTGTTTTGACATTCATGATGAACCACCGAATCTTTAATATGTAAACGCTGTTTACTTATAAGAACAGTGTTTATAAGTCAAGCGATTTTATGCAAAAATCTTTAAGTTCCAGTAAATCGGCACAGTTGGATATTACAGTTTCACTTAAAAAACGGGATACTGCCGGTTGGTTATTTTTTATTATGCGAGGAATATGACGTGTAAACTTTAGTCAGATTTGCCGCGATTCTTCTGCGGTGCTCGAGAATTTCCCGGTCGCTTTTATCCGGATGACGTCTGACTGTCGTCACGATTTCGATGAGCGCTGCAAACAACGTATGCGAATGGAAGCGGATGTCGCCCTCGATCTTCATCTTTGTAAACATGGCGTCAAAGTGCCCGAGCAGTTTCCGTTCCATACTGTTGAGCTTATCGAAGAGTCCGCGTTCAACCGGACCTTCAAGGAAAAAATTCATCATCGTCCGGTAATACTGGTCGTTGCGTGTAAAGAAAACGATGAAATCGTCGATCACTTCCCCGAATGCGCCATCCCCGGACTTATCAATTCTTTTGCGTATCCTGTCCAGGATTCCGCTGATTCCCCTTACATAAGTTTCGGCAAACAGGGACCGCTGATCGGGAAAATGGCGGTAGATGAGGGCCGGTGAAATGCCCGCCCTCCGGGCGATGTCCCGCATGTTCACGCGATTGAAAGGTTTGGTCGCAAATTCCATCTCTGCCGCGTCAATAATAATATTGCGCCGCGCGTTTTTCTCGCTTTCTTTCAGTTCCGATAGAGTCTTATTATTATTTTTCATTCGTCCGGGGAACGTCTTTAAATTTTTAGCATCTTCAGCCGCGGCAATCTCTTCGAATGCATTCATAATTGGTAATTTTTATTGTGCACGGAGTATAAAAAACGCCGTCTGATGTGTCAAGGGATATTGACAGCAGAATGTTTCGAATCCAAATAAATGAAGTTGAAATTCTCCATTTTTGAGGGTTCCTTCCGGGAAAAATGGGAATCAGTATTGAAATCCCCCTCTCGATAAAATTCAAAGGAATGCAAATTCCCGTTATAGCGGGTTTTTTGTTACTTTTTATCCGAAGAAGTGCTATGCATTTTATCAACAATAGATTGTTTTAGGCACCTATTTATAGCTATTGGATACCCCGGAATTGATGTCTGTTCTACAAAAGATAATTATATCATTGGATATCTAAAATGATGTAGAGTGATTCGGTATGGAAATGGATGAACGTGCAGTTAAAGAAGAAATGGCAAATCTTCTTCCGCATAGTATGTATTATGAGTCGACGGTTAAATCAGTCTTCTGGTTAAATCGTAAACGCATTGATCATAGTCTCGCCTTGGCCGGTGATATGACAGGAAAACGTATTCTTGACGCCGGCACTGGTGACGGTTATATGCTTCAGGAGATTAAGTGCGGAGAATTATGGGGCGTTGATATTTCCACGCAGCGCTTGAAGCGCGCAGCGGAAAAAGCCCCGCATGCCATTCTCAAGCAGGACGATCTTAATCATTCTTCCCTGGAAAGCAATTTTTTTGACGGTATTATTTGCGCTGATGTTCTTGAGCATATGATTACTCCCGCCAATGCGATTCGTGAGATGATTCGGATTTGTAAACCAGACGGATTTATTGTGCTATGCCTGCCGCAAGAAATCAATAATATTATTGCCCGCGTTATTTTAAGAAAGCATCCTATTATTAATCCAGACCATTATCATTTTGTAACAGGATTTTTTCTAAGGCGTGAATTTAATCTTACACCATGTAAAACGAAACATATCCCGGAAGTTTCCAGCTGGTTTTGTATCCATCGGGTGATGCGGTATGAAATGACGCATTATGGTTGTCAAAAACCTTATGAATCCTGCCTGTAATAAATCATCTCTCTGCCGTAATATCAGACAGATTCTTCTTTTGTCGCTTAATGATGAATCCGTAAAGTATTATGGTTTGTTTCAAAAGAAATCACGAAAGTGCATCTTTAAATTAGTCAGGATATCCATTTTCCTGGGTGTCATTGATATAATCTTATATACCCTTACCGGATTAAAGTAAAATTTCCAGTAGGCCTTTTTCCGAAGCGCTCTTAATTTCTTTAACGATATATCGGTTAAATTTAAGGTGTTCTGATGATAATGATACTTGTCAAAATCTTCAGGAAGAGAGACGTCCATTCTTTTCACTATTTCGTACAATTCTGTGTTCGGATAAGCTGTAACAGCAAAAAAAGCGGCTGTGTTGAGCGAACTCTTTCGTGCAAAATTAATGGTCATGTTCATCTGTTCTTCAGTTTCTCCCGGAAAACCCATCATGAAAAGACCATGTACGATAATGCCCATTTTTGCCGCATCTTCAATAGCCTGATAGGCTTTTTCATGATCAAGATTTTTTTTAATCATTTTTTGTATTTCCGGTGAACCGGATTCAATTCCCGCCGCGAAATAGTACATGCCTGCCTGTTTCAAGGCAGTGAGAATTGCTTTATCCAGAAGATCGGTCCTCAGACCATTGGGAAACGCTATTGCGATTCCGGGAAGTTTTTGACAAATGAGTTCACATATTCTTAAGACCCTTGCCTTTTCCAGGTTGAAAACATCATCCATGATATGGAATTCTCTTATTTCATAATCTCTCTTGAGCATCACCATTTCTTCTACAAATTCTTCCGGTTCTCTCGCTCTGAATTTTTTACCGAAAATATTATGACAATATATGCATCCATAGGGACACGCTCTGGAACTCATTACCGTCATATACTCGGGATACTTTAGTCTGCCTGAATGAGGCGGAATTTTTGCCGACCAGTATTTTTTTACCGAAATCAGATCATACGCGGGCCATGGCTGGCGGGTGATATCCAGCGCAGAAGGTCTATCATTCAGCACGATACCATCTTCAACCCGATACCCTATCCCTTCTATGGATTCACATGATTTATTGTTTTCAAGTGCGGAAATAAGTCTATGGGCTGTTTCTTCACCTTCTCCCATTACACAATAATCGACAAATTTTGATTCTAATACCTTATTCGGCATAAATGTCGGATGTGGGCCACCCCAGATAACATAACAATTTGAATTCCATTTTTTTATAAGCTCGGAAATCCTAATGGAGTTTTTTGCATTCATTGTAAGGCAGGAAATTCCACAGATATCCGGTTGGAATTCTTTTAAAATCGGCACAATGTCATCAGGCGTCAACTCATCAATAGTCATATCAATGATTCTGATGTCTCTATCCTGATCAAGACTTTTTAAATAAGAAGCCAGATACATCAGTCCCATCGGCGGGTTATTTGCAGGGATGGCCTTGCGCGTCTTTGCAACGTCAGGTTTTATTAATAACATTCGTGACATACATTTAAACCCTGGAGAAGACCATAGGATGATCAATATTTGTTATTAATACCACATAATTATAATAAATAAAAGATTACTACGTTTACCAAGCCCTGAATTTTGTGGTTCGGTTCTGCTTGGCATACACAAGAAGACTTCTTATAGTTTAACCGTAAATGAGCAATGTCTTATTAAAAAACAGCAATGAACTTTCTCCTCATATCTGCTGCCGTCTTACACTTGGTAGTGATTGCGTATAGGTGTGCAAAATGCTAGCATTCGGCTGGTTCATGTAAAATTGGAGTCAAGTCACGAAATAAATGCATAAACTTCGCATAGCATTTGTAATCGACCGCGTGGGTGTGGTGGACGTATTGTCCATTCCGCAGGTGGCGGGGTATGTTTTGCAGCGCGGGCATGAGGCCGTTCTTATCGAGTATGGGCGGAAGCCGGACCGTGCATTGCGTGACTTGGAGGCGTTCGCGCCGGACATAATTGCGTATTCGGTATGTTCCAATGAAATTGACCGTTATTTAGCCATCAACCGCGATTTGAAGAGTCAGTTACGGTTTTTTGCACTCTTTGGTGGACCGCACCCGACCTTTACCCCATCGCTCATCGAAGAGGAAGGAGTCGATGCTATCTGTCGTGGTGAAGCCGATCTCGTGTTTCCTCAGTTTCTGGACAGGTTCGGCACCGATGCGATGTACGAAGTTTCCAACTTCGCTTTCCACGTCCCGGGCGGTAAAGTTCGCGAGAACACGCTGGCGGATCTCGTCCCGGACCTCGACGCCTTTCCATTTCCCGCCCGTGAACTCTTGTTCAACAAGAGTCGGTTCATGGCGCGAAATCCGATCAAGGCGTTCATGGCGGGAAGGGGCTGTCCATTCGGTTGCGCGTATTGCTTTAATAACGCCTATAACCAATTGTATTCGGGCAAGGGGCGCATCTTGAGAATAAAGAGTGTCAATTATCTCCTGAAAGAAATTCGGGACGTGCGCGAGCGTTACCCGCTGACGTTCGTAAGGTTCCATGATGATGTCTTCGGCTACGATTCAGACTGGTTGGCGGAATTCGCCGAACGTTTCCCGGTGGAAATCAGTCTGCGCTTTTCGTGTTACATGCACCCGCGCATGGCAACGGAAAAAGCCGTTAAATTACTGAAAAAAGCCGGTTGCCACGCGGTCTGCATGGCAGTCGAATGCGGCAACGAACGAATCCGGAATGAAGTGTTGAAACGGAGTGTGTCGAACGATGAGATTGTCGCTTCGGCTCAGCGTTTAAAGAGAGCCGGATTGCAGTTGCTTACCTTCAACATGATAGGCATCCCCGGCGAGACAAAGAAGGATATTTTCGATACGATCCGTCTCAATCGCCAGATCGGCACGGATTTCGCCGACGTGTCGATCTTTTATCCTTTTCCCGGTACGCAGGCGCACGCCTATTGCCTCGATCACAAATTCCTGGATGCAGAAAACTGCGAATTTGAGAACGCCTATTCGCGATCTTATCTCAATCTCGATCCGGCTTTCAAACGCCACATTTTCTTATGGCATAAGTTGTTTCTTTCACTTATCGAACATCCTGGTCTCGAGAATCTGGTTTGCAAGCTGCCCGAATGGCGGATGATCGACGATTTGCTGCATTTGCATTATCGATTCCAGTATGGACGTCTCCTCCACAAGCACATTTATGCGTCTTCGATTCCTTTTACGGCGCAACTCCTTGGCGCGGCAGATGTCCTGTTTTCGCAAAATAGAATTTAGTTGTAAAACGGGCGCAGAGACTCTATACATCTGGCAAAAGCATCACCCCGTAATCCATGTCTTTTATCAGCTTTCAATTGACAAAAAAGACATCCTTATTATAGATGTAAATAATAAGAGATGGCAATTATCAAAAATAATTACATTTTCTTAGATTTTATTTGTTCTTAAAATACTATTTTTAACAAAAGATAATCTTAATGGTTAGTAAGTATGCAATAATTATCGGTGCCGGTCCCGCTGGATTAACTGCAGCTTATGAACTTGTTACCAAAACAGATATTAAACCGATAATCATTGAGAAAACGAATGAGATTGGCGGACTTTCAAAAACGGTGGTGCACAATGGAAATCGCCTGGATATAGGGGGGCACAGGTTCTTTTCGAAATCCGACACGGTCATGAAGTGGTGGCAAAATATTTTGCCGGTACAAGGTTCGGAATTCCCCGATAGAATTCTTAAAAATAATTCTTATAATAAAAAAATAAACTCAGCCGAACTCTCAACGAACGGACCTGATCCTGAAAAAACAGATAGAGTAATGCTTGTCAGAAGCAGATTGTCCCGCATTTTATTCCACGGGAAGTTTTTTGATTATCCGATCAGACTTAATTGGAAGACAATAGCTAATCTCGGAATCATCAGAATAATTAAAATTGGCTGGACATATTTCCGGATTCAGATATTTCCCGTAAAAAACACAAACTCGCTTGAGGATTTTTTTATTAATAGATTCGGGAAAGAGCTGTACCAGACATTTTTCAAAGATTACACTGAAAAAATATGGGGTGTGCCTTGCAATGAAATTGCTGCCGATTGGGGAGCGCAAAGAATTAAAGAACTGTCTGTTTCAAGAACTTTACTTCATGCAATAAAATCAATTTTTAAAAAAGATAAATCTATTGAGCAGAAAAATATAGATACCAGTTTGATCGAACAATTTATGTATCCCAAATTGGGATCCGGACAAATGTGGGAAACCGTTGCTCATATTATT
>JBEKJX010000080.1:0-10862 GCA_050011015.1 Smithella sp. | reverse complement strand
AAGCTCCCGATCAGCTTGGTGCCCATTTTAATATTGTTAAACATGTTTCCCCTCCTTTAGTTATTGACTCTCTTGTTTATTTTAGCTTTTGCTTCTTTGGATTCGGCCTCTGTCTCTTTGATTTCAGGGCCTGCGGCTTTTTTCAGATTTATAATGTCCGAAGATGTGATAACCTTCTCGATGTCCAGCAGCAGACGAATCCGCCCTCCGGTCTTGCCCACCCCTAAAAGATATTCGGTGTTCACGTCCGCCCCGAAGGACGGAGTGTCCGCGATATCTCCGGAAGCCATGTTCACCACCTCCGATACCTTGTCCACCATGATACCCATCATCAGGCTGGCTGTTTTGATGACGATGATGCCGGTCTCGTCGGTAATCTGGGTCTGTTCCATGCCGAATTTGATATTGAGGTCCATGATGGGATGAATTTTGCCCCGCAGATTAATGACTCCCCGGATATATCTGGATGTCAGTGGCACCGGTGTGATCGGCATCCGGCCGATTATTTCCTGAACCTTGAGAATCTCCACCCCGTATTCCTCGCTGGCCAGAAAAAAAGTCAGGTATTTGCCGGCCCGGGGATCAATCCTGGCAGAATTATTTTCCCTGACCGATGCTGCATTGTTCATTCTTTTGCCTCCTGTATAGTCTGTTTTTGACGCTGTTATATATAATCGCTTAAACGCTATCATGAAATAAATATGTCCATCTTAATTGTTCTTCACATAAGGATTTCCGGAGATGAATACCAATCCGCCTTTAATGGATAACTATGCAACCGGAATAGAATCATTGAGAAGCTCCGCGGGCGCGTTACTGACACGCTCGAGGAAAGCCAAAATCAGTCAACAAAGTCAATCCCAAAAAGCAAAATGGCAGAAGGTCTGTTATTGATGGCAAATCCCCTGATACAATTTTCATGATTATTTATTTTATATCGTATCATAAAGGGCTTGTCTGTCAGGGAATCCTGATTTTTCTGTAGGGATTATCTGATTGTTTGTAGGAATGATCCGGTTGTTACATGATCAATTCATGCTTTAATGCATAGCTGATGATGTCGGCGTTTGTTTTTATTTTCATTTTCTCCAGGATGCGGGCTCGGTAGGTGCTCACGGTCTTGCCGCTAATGCATAACATCTCTCCGATGTCTTTGAGCGCCTTCCCGCGGGCGATCATGCACATGATCTGAAATTCACGGTCGGAGAGTATTTCGTGAAGAGGCTTCCCGGGGGCTTCCTGCCGCGATATCAGCGTTTCCGAAAATGAAGAACTGATGTATTTCCCGCCCGCGGTGATTTTCCTTATCGCCTTTATCAGTTCCTCGGGAATGCTGTCTTTCATCAGGTAGCCGGAAGCGCCGGCCTTGAGCACACGGAGGGCATATTGTTCTTCCTCATGCATGCTCATAATCAGCACCGGCAGATCCGGGCGTTCGTGCCGGAGTTGATGGAGGACCTCTATCCCGCTTATCTTCGGCAGTGTTATATCCAGGATAACCGCATCGCAGGCGGTTTGGCTGATGACGAAAAAAGCATCATGGGCATTTCCTGCCTGATTTACCACCTGCATATCCGGTTCTCCTTCGATGATCTGTTTCAAGCCGCGCCGCACGACAGGATGGTCATCAACGATAATTACTCTGATCATGGGGCGTTTCCCTCACCTAATGCCCTGTTCTTATCTATTTATTTAAACGGGATCTCGACAGTTACTTTTGTTCCTCTTTCCGTGTGGCCCTCCACGTCGATACGGCCCCCAAATGCCAGGGTACGTTCCCGCATGCCAAGCAGTCCGAGTGATCTTTTATCGTCAATATTATTTTTTGTTATTCCCTTGCCGTTATCCTCCACATTCAGAACGTAGGTATTCGCTTCTTTGCGCAAATGCACACGCACCTCAGTTGCCTCGGCATGACGGACCACATTCGTCAGAGTTTCCTGAACAATGCGAAACAGCGCCGTAGTCTCCTGTTCATCAAGGTTGATATTTTCAAGGGATGAAATCCATTCGCAACGGATGCCCGTATGTTTCTGAAAATCTTTGAGCTGCCATTCCAGCGCCGCAAGAATGCCCAAGTCGTCCAGAATTCCCGGTCTCAGCTCCGTGGCAATCTTTCGTACGGTCCGCATGGTCTTATCGATATTTTTCATTGTGTTGTGCATCTGATCGAGCAGAGAATCCTTCAATATTTCCTCTTTTATTTCTCCGGCCGCTTTTGTCAGCAGAGAAAAATCAATTTTTATTCCGGTTAGCGCTCCTCCCAGTTCATCATGAATCTCGCGGGCGATGTGTGTACGTTCCTCTTCGCGCACTGTCTGCAGCCGGGCGGCAAAGGCACGCATCTGTTCCTCCGTCCGCCTGATTTCTTCATCCGCCCGTTTGCGGTCAGTGATATCCTCAACAATGCCCTCAAAATATAGAACTTGTCCATTTTCATCACAGGTTTGCATAATGGTCATGGAAACCCAGATAATACTGCCATCCTTCCTATAGCACCGGATTTCATTGCTCCTTGCCAGGCCCTGCTGATCCATCATGCCGATGATCCTTGCGCGGTCATCAGGATCGACATAGAGCTGACGGGGGATATCGGTTATGCCGGAGATGAAATCTTCAGGGGAATCGTATCCAAGTATTCGTGCCATGGACTGATTGGCCATGATGAATCTTCCTTCAGGCGTTGACCGAAAAATGCCCTCCTGGGCATTCTCAAAAATACTCCGGTATTTTTCTTCAGCCTGCCTGCGTTCGGTAATATCATGACCGAGCATCAAAAGGTGGCTCTTTTGGTCAATTTCTATGACTCGGGTAGACAAAAGTACATTCCGGACATCACCATTCTTACGCCTTGTCATGATCTCTTTACCGTTGAATTCTCCTGCCGACGCCAGTATGCCGATTATTCTTTTACGGTCCTCGGGATTGACCCATAAATGTAAATCCTTTGATGAGACGCCGATGACTTCTTCCCGGGAATAACCTGTTTTTTGCGTAAATGCCTGGTTCACATCAACTATTTTTCCCGTGACTGTGTCGGTGATGGCCATAGGATTAGGATTGAGATGAAAAAGTGAGGCAAATTTTTTCTCGGATTTTAACAAGCTCTCTTCAACCTGCTTGCGCTCGGTGATGTCGCGGATGGACTCGATGGCGCCAATGATATTTCCGGAAGCGTCACGCAATCTTGAGGCAGCGCCCCACATGAATGCGCCCCTACCCCCGTATAGCCGGGGCACGTAAGCTTCTGCATACAGATTGTCGCCTTCTCTGTAAACATTTTCATAATGATTGTTCTCAAAAACCTCATCCGGCAGCAAGGCAAGGTCGATGAGCAACTGTCTGCGCTGGCCATAAAATGGAGTGGCGTATTCATAATTTCTCCTGCCGATCATGTCCATCTTTGGAATTTCAGTTATCCGTTCCATGGACATATTCCAGGTGATGACTTTCCCGTCACGGTCAATCACAAACGTTGCATCCGGCAAAAAATCAATGATATCGTCAAGACGTCTATGTGAGTTCTTCAGCGCTTCTTCCGCCTTCTTGCGTTCGGTGATGTCCTGCAGAATAAAAATAAGGCATGTTTCATCATCGATATTTATAGGGCGGGCGGAATAAATGCCGGCGCGTATAGAGCCGTCACTTCGCCGGAATTTAAATTCACGATGCAGGATATCTCTGCCGGACCTCAATTCGTTGATCATAAAATTTCTGTCGGCTATATCATTCCAGAAAGTTATTTCATAAGAGGTTTGTCCTATGGCATTGCTCCCATTCCATCCTGTAATCTTTTCAAAGCCCATGTTCACATCAAGGATGAATCCGTCCTTCATGCGTGTAATTGCTATACAGTCCGGCGATGTCATGAATATTTTATGAAATTTTTCTTCCGCCAGCTTGCGTTGGGTGATGTCCATCATAATTCCTTCATATCCCGCATAATGGCCTTGCGGATCAATGAGGTTCAAGCATAACAGCGCGTCAAATTCCCCGCCGTTCTTACGTTTGAGGTGCACTTCCACAAATCCCTTGCCATCCTGCAAGACCTGACCGTAAAGTATCTTACCCGCCCGTTCATATTCTTCATCATCCCGGTAACAGATACGTACGGACTGCCCGATAAGATCTTCAGAAGAATAGCCTGTTGTTCTGCACATTGCGGGGTTTACTTGTAAGAATTTCCTGTCTGCCACTTTAAAAATTCCAACGGGGCTGGCTTCAAACAGACTTTTAAACGCCAGTTCGCTTTTTCTTAACGCTTCTTCGATTTTCTTGCGCTCATCTTCCATCTTCTTTTGCTTTTTTTTATTTTTTGCTTCTTTTAATTCTCTGGCTATGGCCGGGCAGAGACGGTATAAATTATTCTTCATAATATAATCCCGGGCACCCAAACGCATGCACTCTAAAGCTGCCTCTTCACCGATAGCTCCGGATATAATTATGATAGGAATGTCGATATTTGTTTTCTTTAACAGGGCGATGGCCGAGGGGGCATTGAATTTCGGCATTTTATAATCGCAAAGAATAATATCCCATATTTCATCTTTTAAGGCTTTTTCCATTGCTGCGGCTGTTTCTGCCAGTTCATAAAGAGGATGGTATCCGCCTTTTTTAAGTTCGCGGATTATAAGTAATACATCATTTTCCGAATCATCAATTATTAATACCCGGAGTGATTTATTCTTACATGGGTTTACCCCCCGTGTGCTGGAATGATTTGATGAGTTGAACATTACCAGGTAACTGCCATTACGATTTGATAATTTTTAATTATGATAACATGAATCCATAAATATTTTTAAGAAAAACTTCCTGATTTGTAGGAAAATATACAAATAAGCGTTTGGGATGTCAAAAGAAATAATTGCTGCAAAATGAGAAAAGCCGTATCGATACTTGTTCTGCTGAATGATCAGGTTATTCTTCTATAATCCTGATTTTATATTGATCAGGTAATTCTTCAGCCTTGTAATACTTTATATGGGGCATGCCGGACAAAATTTCTTTTATGGTTTCCTGCTGATGATCCGGCATTTTAAGGCCGAATATTATTGCCGTAATATTTCCAGGGAGATCAGTTGTTTTATTCTTACCATCCTCTTCAATTAATCTCCATTCTCCTTCGTATTTCCAGTCATAGGCCTTGGTTAAAAATTTCATTTCAAAAGCTTTATTGCTGAATACCGTTACCCTTTTATTCTTGAAAGGTACATATTTAACCGGATACGCATATTTGCCCAGATTGTTGTCCGGACTTCTTTCAAATTCGATTAAAAACCCTTTATGTTTGTCTGAATAATGCGACCACATCAAAATATTGTCGTTATAATGGCTTAAACAAAATACGCCTGTTTTTTTTAAATTATCTGCAACATAATTTAAAATTTCCGTATAAATTGCATTATAGATGCCTTCATTTTCACCGTCTGCCGTTATTTTTTTCAATTCAGCCGTCTTTTCAGGATCATACCTGTTGCCATATCCTTCAAATTCAACACGATCAATTTCATCCTTGAATTTATATCTGCAATCAAAAGGGTCGTTGAACTCTTCCGGGTCTGACAGCCATATTTTTCTGTTTCTGAGAATAAAAAGAGAATTCTCATTGTAAGCGCAGTATTTGTACAGATGTTTAATATTTGGATATTGCATTTTTAATCTCCGGTGTAATTCTGCCGGATAATGTCCTTATGACATATTCCGGCTGCTGTTTTTGTATTCCCTTGAAAGCTTGTGTTGCTTTGGCAATCCGAATTCTCTTGATAACGGGGAAAGCCGATTTATACTTTTAGTTGTTTATGTTGTAATTCTGTTTAAAATAATCGTATGCTTCCTGAATTTCTTTTGTTTTATCCTCGGCCATTTGCTGGAATTCGCGTCCGAGGTGTTGAACCTTGTCGGGATGATACTTAGACATTAATTTACGGTATCTGTCTTTGATATTTTCTTCTGAAACATTTCCCTTCAAACCCAAAAGATTTGAATATCTTTTTTCAGGGTTTTGATTATCTTTAAATTGCCCGTCATCCGGTTTGTTTATCCCGGGGATATCTTTTGTATTATGATATGTCCTGAAAAAATTTATCAGACAGCTGATAAGATAATAACCAACAAGGAGAACACCCGCTACAGTCATAAATAATATTAGTTTTTCGGCAGACTTTACATTAAGCAACGTTTTTATATTTGAAGGATTTTGAATTTGTCTTTCCAGCTTTTTTCCCTTTACATCAATATATCCAATCCCCGATATTTTGCGGTGGCTGTCAACAAATTTCTTGAAGTTTGCGTCAGACATGGCGTTTAAATACTCACGGGAATAATTTCCCTTCCAATTTTCACTGTTGTCCTGTGAATATGAAACAAGAAAGAAAATAACAACTGATATTAGTAATGAGACAATATAAAACTTTACGAGAGACTTAAATTTCATAATTTATCCCCAAGATATATGATCGGTAACATGAGTTATTTCTCATACAAATTTGTTGTTACAGACTATAAAGAAATTAAGTCTTGTATGTCAAGGCAATCTTGGTCCGCAATGAGTATTGCGATGTCGATATTTATCGGACATGGATAGTTTTATTACGATTGAAGTCTGGCATCTTTGTTGAGGTTGACAACACACAAATAACAGAAAAATGCCGGTTATCCGATTTGCCTGCAAACAAACACTACAGGCTGACGGTAATAAAATTGCGGCACATATTATCTTACAAGTCCTCTCTACTCGCTCCTCAGCCATGCTCTGGCTGTATCGGCATCGGTAAAATATTTCATTTCTATTCCGGCGATGGCCGCCGCAGCCTCCTGGAACATTTGGAAATCCTCATTTTCCGGATGATCCACAATGGCAGTCTTAATACGAAAAAAAGGAGGATATTTTCTGATACGGGAATATGCTTCCGAACAAACGCGAGGCATTTTTAACGCGCTGACATCTGATAATAACTTTGTGGCGTTTCTTGACTTTACGATATTCTGTATTTTTTGCGTGAATATTTCGACACAATCGTAGGTTACTACTCCTGCGCTGACAATCTCAAGAATTTCCTCGTTCATAAATGTTGAAATGTTATATGTCGGCTTATTTTCCATTATAAACTCCTTCGGCCTTATAGGAATACGGGAACCTTTCGTATTAGATAATATAATTCTAATTAATCATATAAAATAAAATTATCAATCCCTCGAACGAGGGATATTGATGTTATGATCAATTGAATTTGGCAGTGAGCGAAAATCCCTTCGCCGTCATATCTATTCTTCAAATAAATAATAAATAGTGAATAGTGGATAGAAAAAACAGTTCTAAGTTAAAGGTTAAGAAAAATAGTTTCAAGTAAAGACCAGTGAATAGCGAATTATTACTCCGGCAGTTAAGCATATCCATTGATATGCCACATCGCACTTACGGCAAAACAATAACTAGAATAGTTCTGTTTAGCTTACGGTGTAATAATGAAAGGGAAGGGTAGGGCCAAGTCGAAAAATCCGGCCTGATAAAGGGTTAAAATTCTTCAATATTTACATCAACTGGAATTTGTCGGTGGTCTTGACAAAGAAAAAATCGTAAATATATTTACTTTAAAAATGGGAAATAAGTAATAAATGCAGTTGCTTATACGATAAATAATTTTATGAAAGGAGGATGGGTCTATGTTCGATTCAAGTATATGGAGAATGAAAAGGCTTGCGGATAATGTCCCGGGGATGATTGATTTACAAAGGGAAATCAACAAGCTCTTTTCCAATGTCTGGCAAAATACAACATTGGATTATCCGGCAGTCAATGTCTGGGAAAAAGATGACAGCATAATCGTAACAACAGAATTGCCCGGTATGGATGCGGAAGACATAAATATTTCTGTTGCCGGCAACATGTTAACGATTGCTGGAATGAGCAAGGCCGACCCCGTTAAAGAGGGCGAGACTTATTTGCGTCAGGAAAGAGAGCTCGGTAATTTTCAGAGAAATTTCCAACTGCCTTTTTCCGTGGATTCTACAAAAGTGGAAGCAAAGTATGAAAAGGGGATTTTACAAATTACTTTGCCCGGAATTAAAGAAGATTTGCCGAAAAAGATTAAAATTAATTAATATGGAAGGAGGTCAATGATTTATGTCTGAGAAAGACCCGCTGAAAACTCAAAATACGGCTGTTACGAAAAAGATCCGTAATGTAAAAACTTTTGTGCCGCGTGTGGATATTTATGAAACAAGAGGAGAGCTTTTTCTAGTTGCCGATATGCCCGGAATGGATGAGAAAACTGTTGATGTGGAACTGGAAAAAAATATTCTGACAATTTCCGGACGAGTGGAAAACGGCAAAGTGCCAGACTATAGTCTGGTGTTTTCCGAATATGAAGTAGGCGATTATGAAAGAGAATTTACTTTGTCTGATGAGATAGACCGGGATAAAATTAAGGCAACGGTCAAGCAGGGCGTTCTGCGCCTGGAATTGCCGAAGGCCGAAAAGGTAAAACCAAAAAGAATTACGATTAACGCGGCATAAAAAATAGTTTTAAGATTTAAATAACAAGTTTTAAGGAAAGGAGGACTATGATTATGAAAATTAAAAATCTATTGCCCGATGTGGCCCGGAAAGTAAGAACAGATATTGATCATCCCTTCTATTCTTTGCAAAGGGATATGAACAATTTATTTGATAATTTCTTCCGGGGATTTGATGCGGCGCCGCGCGGGTTTGCTGCCGGCGATTTGGAAAGATTCACGCCTTCCATTGATGTGAAAGAAAACGAAAAAGAATTTCTGATCAAAGCGGAATTGCCCGGAGTGGAAGAAAAGGATATTGAGGTTACCGTTACTGACGACTCAGTAACAATTAAAGGAGAGAAGAAGGAAGAAAAGGAGGATAAAAACAAAGATTACTATTATATGGAGAGGTCTTACGGCTCTTTCAGCAGAGCAATTCCACTGGAAGCTCAAATAGAATCAGGCAAGGCGGAAGCAAGTTTCAAAAATGGCATTCTGGATATTAAGATTCCCAAAAATCAGAGCGCCAAAGCAAAAGGGACAAAAGTTCCCATAAAAACCGTTTAATATTAAGCCCGCCTCTCATGTTAAAATCAGGGAGGCGGGCTGCTTTAAACTCATTTGATAATTAGCATCTGCTGTCGTGCGACAGACAGTTGTCAGAATTACTCTAGGGTTTTCCTTCGGTAACTTTGTCGCCCAGCAAACCCTGTATTCTGGGGATGTCGGCGCCGGAAACTACTGTGCCGTCGATGACGAAATACGGAGTACTTGTGATACCCATAGTTTCACCCACAGACTCATGAAGCTTGATAAGGTCATCAACTTCGGCATTTTTACAGGTCTCGTATTTCTGGTTGTCTATTTTACCTTTCATCACTTCATCCAATGCTTTAGCTCTATCTTTTTGACAGAGTATATACCTCACCTTATTGGGGGCATCAGGATGCATCGGAAGAGGTATGAAGAATGTATATTTAGTGATATCGGTTCGAGATTCGAAGAACTTGGCTGCCTTGCGGCAGAAAGGGCAATCGGGATCGGTGAACTCTAACACAACATGCTTCCCGCTGCCGGTTTTAATCGCCTTATCCAGAGGCAAGTTCTTAGCCTTCGTGGTTATATCTTGATTGAACTTTGCCATGATCACCTGCATCCGGTCGGCAGTCAGATCATGCTTCGTTTTATCGAACATCTGTCCCACGATAAGAATGCCCTCTTGAGGCGCAAAATAGTAGAGTCTGTTTCCCCACACAACCTCATAGATTCCTTTTACCGGTGACTCACTTATAGAATCATAGAAGAGATCGGGGAAAGAAGCTTTTAATGATTTTTCAACATTAGTTTCCGCAATTGCTGCACCCGCGCAAAAAAACATAATGGCCCATATCATCAGACTCAACAACATTTTTTTCATAATTGGTTTTCTCCTGTATTATCTTAAAGGGAATAGTTCAATAATTTCTCCGGTTGACCCGTATTGAATATATACCACATGTTAAATTATAATTCTATGGTATTTGATTATTATCATTTGAATTCGATAGCGGGCGCGAATTCTTCCGCTTGCTGCCTGCAAAGCAACCACCATGGTGTATGAGATATTTTAAGGATTTACGTTTGATAATGATTCGCCCTGTTGGGCATCACATCTGCTTATATCCGCGGCTTTTGCCGCGACATTCCATATAATTCACAAAGTTCCTCTTTTGCCATTACCAGCCGTTCTCACTGTATGGGTGACAGTTTAGTGTCCGCCCGATTGATGTAAAACGTCAACAACGACATTGATGAGCAAAAAGCTCCTCCTTCCGCCGGTTGCTGCACCTGGCAGAACTCTTCAATGACAAAGCGATCTTATTTGGCATTACATGTTTTTAACCTCGGATACCAATTTGTCGAATTTTTCCACATCGACAACCGGCGAGGTAGAAAAGGAAATGCCCGTTAAATTGTTTAACGCCATCGAAGTGGACAGCGCTTTTTCCACATCGGGGAAATCCAGAGTAAAGACCAGATCGTGTTCTCCCAGCACGGCATACATCGATATCACCTTGCCGCCGCTTTTCTCAATGATTTTGATGGCTTTTTTCGTCCTCTGCGCAGAGACATTCTTTAAAGAATCCTTGGTATATTTCCCGAACATCATAAATATCGGCATAGAACATCCTCCTTACCCATGTTATCATGATAAAGCTGTTTTGTCATGGTAACCCGTAAATAACCCGGCATGTGAATGCGGCAGCCGTTATTTTATTTTAAGCCTTTTAAGGGTTGCTTTTACCCTAGCATTCACCAGTTTGTTCACCCGGCTAACCCATTGACTCCTCGGTATTTTCAGTATTATATTTTTTTTCTCCCTT
>JBEKJX010000079.1:0-10870 GCA_050011015.1 Smithella sp. | reverse complement strand
CTGATCGCCTTATTATAATCCTCAATGGCCAGTTGATACTCGCCGAGATGAAAGTAAGCAGTTCCCCTGTCATCATAGGCATCGCCTGCATCTTTATTCAAGCTGATCTCTTCATTAAAATTATCCACAGCCTCTTTGATTTTCCCTTCGCTGGCCAAGGCAACGCCTAAATTATGATGCGCCAGGCAGTTATCCTTTGTTACCTGCAAAGCATGGCTGAAGAGAGTGATATTGTCTTTCCAGTAACCGCATTGCTGCCATGTTAAAACTGCAATGATGATCAAGAAGATCATTGCCGCCGGTAATAAAATCTTTTTGCGTATGTCTTCATTCTTAATCAAAGACGGAATGCCCCAGGCAAGCCCGACAGCAATACCGATAGAGGACAGATAATGGTAACGGTCGGCCATCGCGTATGGCGTAGTATACGATATCTGCATAATCCCTATAACCGGGAGAATAACTATCGCGTACCACAGCCATCCGACAAACAGGTACGGCAAACGTTTTGCCGTTACAATAACGGCGGCGCTGATAAAGATAATCAGAATAGTGGCTCCTGAAACCTGCAAAACCGTAAGTTGATCGGAAAAAGGATAAAAAACAGCCATGTTATGCGGCCAGAATGTTTTTTCCAGATAAGTCACAAAAGCGACAGGAGCGTTGGCGAGCCGGGAAGCCAAAGACAAACCCTTAAGGGATTCTCCTTGTTCATCCGGAATATAAAGCGTGATGATAACAAGAAGTGTTGACAAGATAAAAAAAGGTATTTTTTCCCATAGCTGCCATAAAGGAATTATTCCCTTGCTCCCGGTTTCCGGTAATTTCCGGTCATTGGATGGCGATAAATTTTTCTTTAATACTTCTTCTTTTGATTTTCTTTCTTTTTTCCCTTTATTTTTGGAAACGGGAATAACGTTTGCCGGGTTAGTTGCTATTTGCCTGTGCTGAAGCCGGCCAAGCGGCCAGTAGTCCAGAAGAATCATAATCACAGGCAAAGTAACAACCATCGGCTTGCTCATAAGAGCCAGGACAAAGGAAAACACAACAAGCAGATATCTTCTGATAACCGGTTTTTCCGTGTAATAGACATAAAGGCATAAAGTCAGCATCCAGAAAAACGCACTCAGGACATCTTTTCTTTCGGATACCCAGGCGACCGATTCCACATGCAGAGGGTGAAGCGCGAAGAAAGCCGCAACAAAGGCGCTTTTCCAGATTGCCCCTGTCATACGGTTAAAAAGCCAGAATAAGAGCAGAGCGCTTAATATATGCAGTATAAGATTAGTGAGATGATACCCTCCCGCATTCAGGCCATGAAGATGATAATCAAACATGAAAGACAGCCAAACGAGAGGATTCCATAAACCATAATATTTTGTACTGAAAGCCCAGCAAAATCCGTCAAGCGTGATTCCGGACTGGATATGACCATTTTCTAAAACATACACGTTATCGTCATAATTGATTAAGTCATACTGATTCACCTGCCAGAAAACGGCAAGAGTGACTAATGCCAAAACGATATAGACGATCATTTTCCGGTTCCGGGGACTAATATTTATTTTATTTAACATGGCTGGTTTCTGGTTTCCTTTAATCACGCAAAATGAAAATACCATTAACGATTACCGGTTGCAATGTAAAATAGCAAAATGGGGAAACAAGACTTAAAGAGCGGTCAAATTTTTATTGACATACAGGACCCCGTTTCTTATACTTTATGAAATTAAAGGAAGTTTTTATCAAAACGGATATATTTAAAATAAGATATAACAAGATTGAACCGATAGCCTGGGCCGCATTAAAAATCTCAGCACTAAAGAGAAGTCATGATGAACATGAAAACTCGGCAAATACTATTACTGTTTTCTTTTGCACTCTTGCCGGGTGGATGCGCAACATTCAGCCAGGAACATCAAGTCAATGCGGTAGTGTACAAGCAAACTGCTGCGGAAGCCCGCGCACTATACTACCAGGCTTTCAATATTGCCCGGTTACGGTTGGATAAAATACTCCACACTAAATCAGCCAGTCATAAACCGTTTGCCGTTGTTGTAGATATAGACGAAACCGTGCTCGATAACACACCTTACGAGGTATCGCTAATTCAAACCGGCAAGGAGAACAATACACAGTCATGGAAGGCCTGGACCGCTGAGGCTAAGGCGCAAGCGACTCCGGGATCCGTTGAATTTCTCCAATATGCAAAAAGCAAGGGGGTTCACGTTCTCTACATTACAAATCGCCTGATTAATGAACAGGATGCCACGCTTCGCAATTTACAGAGGTTGGGCTTTCCGGAGGCCAGTCCGGAGCACATATATTCGCTGCATACGGGTAATTCCACAAGCAAGGAATCAAGACGGATTGAGGTCGCAAAGCGCTACAACATCATCATGCTCATTGGAGATAATCTCTCTGATTTTTCCGATGAGTTTTCTATCCCCGGAATAAGCCCTCGCGCCAGGGCAGTGGACCGTGCGAAGCGAGAGTTCGGCGACCGCTACATTATACTTCCGAACCCGATGTATGGTGATTGGGAAACGCTTGGAGTATATGAAGGCCGTACCGATTTATCTCCCGGCGAAAAAGATGTGCTACGCAAGAAGGTACTTCAAGGAGATCCTTATCCTCCAAAAGAATGACTTTATGAGGATCGGGATTAATAACATACCTTGCATTCATTTTCTTTTATTAACGATGAATATGTTCATATTGAACAGGGGTTATGCTATATGCATATATAAAAGTAATCAATCCTTCTCGAAAGAGGGATTTTGATTCTTTCAGATGGGACTTACAGATGGGTCTCCGGTTATAAATATATTCCTACCGTTGAAACAACTCCGCTTCTCTTTCTTTTGCTCTTTGAGCCATTCTTGCTGTGTCTTCGGTGCGTTCAAACTTTAAGGAGAAGCCTTTGCCCGTGACAAGGTCGTCGCTGATAATCGGCACTTCTTTCGGAATATTAATCTTCGCGCCGCTGACTTTAATGATATCTTTTTCAACATCAACGCCGGGCATAACACTGATCAACTCCACTCCCGCCGTAGTCAGTTTAAATATTCCAACGGTATTCACATAATAAACCGCAGCACCTTTTGCCAGCGCTTTTTGGGCATTGAAAGTTATTTCCCGGATCCTGGCTACAAACTTCGGCTTGCCGTGTTTCTCAACAACCAGTTTGCCGTCTTCAATCGAATATTTTCCTTTCTCTGTCCACTTGCCAACAAAGATAATTGTCCTGGCTGCATCCACGATATCGGGAAAACCGCCCGGCCCCACGCAATTGAAGACCAGATCGCCTCTTCTCGATACATTATTATTGCCGTCGGAATCAACTTCCAAACATCCGAGTACAGCGACGTCAAGGTATTTCTCATAAAGATGGAACATTCTCGCCGAGCTGATGAGCTTCAGGGGATTAATGGATGCGCCAAAATACATTCCCGATGCGGGCATGCCTCCGTAAACTCCGCTTTCCGTGGTGAAGGTAAGCTGTTTGTATAATCCGCTCTCAAACAGAATATTGCTTACTTCCTCTGGAAGTCCGACACCGAAATTGATCAGCGAACCGGGCGTTGTTTCCCTGACAAAAAGCGAAGCAGCCATCCGGGCCACAGCATTATCAACCTTATCCCTGATCGGTGTTATGCCGGTAAATGTATTGGCCAGTTTGACAAGATAAGTGGCGTTGATTATATCGACATGGGCTCCCTCGGTGAACATCGGGAAATACTTTCTCTGAATCACACCGCCGGTCTGTTCGTTTCTGGGATTGACCACGATTGCGTCAACCATGGCGGCGGGAACCGATATTTCTTTCGGACTTGGTTCAATGATATCGCTGACCGTCACCAGCACGACCCCGCCGTTGGCCCTGGCGGCATGCGCCGCCTCGACGTTTTCGGTGATCGTCGCCGCATTTCTGAAATAAATATTTCCTTCCCTGTCCGCATAGGGCGCTGAGAAAATTGCCACATTTATTTCGGGAAGAGTATAAACAAGAGTATCGTCGTTCGCCCGGACAAAACTGTTGTCTTTGTTCCTCAACAAACTGGTGCCGGTTCCTACACGCGGATCGAGGAATGTCCCCACTCCGACGGAGCTTGCAACTTCATGGATGCCTTTGGCCTGCCCTTCTATCAGACGGGTCATCACGCCCTGCGGCATTGTATGAACATCGAGCTTGCCTTCATCGCCTAACTTGAGCAGCGCTTTGTGAGTTTCCACATGACCTGATATATGACATTTCAAGAGGCCCGGCAGCGCCACCTCTTCGAGAGTGCCTGGAGCCTCGCCCCTGCCCCCGGCGGCGGCAACAACCATCCAGGTCAGTCCGGAAGGCCTGCCGGTTCTTTCAAACATTTCCCGCACCGCCCAGTAATAGATAGAGCATCTGCTGTTTCCGGCTATTCCGGTTGATATGACCGTAGCGCCGTCGGGAATAAGCTGAACAGCTTTTCTTGCGGACATGAAAACTTTCGGCAGATTTCCACCCGGCACATAATCGGAATCGTGCTTTCTCCATGTTGCCCTGTACTTCAGCAACTGGATCATGGCGACAACCGGATTGACGTCGCTTTTGCCGTGTTTAATTCTGTGTACGATTATTATGCAGCACAGTTTTAAGAACGCTAATAACTGCTTCATCTGTTTGCCTCTGGTAAATTTGCCGTCACTTATGATGAAAATATCGAGCGGACGCTATTTTTTATTCTCAACCATTTCCATAAACGCCGCCAGTCTTGTCATCGCCTGTTCCTCGGAAAACGAGCGCGGGTCGTTATGATCGGCCTCCAATAGAAGCGCCGGAACGCCGAACTCGTTTATAAGCCTGTTAGTCTGATCTATCTGACCCAGGGAATACGGCTTGCACGACCTGTCGTTGTGAAGAATAACGCCGTCAATTTCATATTCCTTCACCATTTGCTCCATGACCTTCAGCTTGTAGCCGGAACTCTGGTTCAGAATGACATGCAGATAACAGGATGCCAGCATGGACATCAGGTAATCCCTGTCTGTCCTGCTGTAATCAATGCTTTCTATGATGCGCTTCATGTCCCCGCCCCATGCGCGTGTGTAGGTTGAGGCCACAAGGCAAAAGCCCCTGTCGGCAAGCGTTTCGGCAAGCAGCCGTATTTCATACCAGATCGGAAGGTTGTCCCATAGGATGCGCTTGCGTTCATGGGTGACAGCTCCGACGCCGTCCGCAATCCTCTGTTTCACCTCGGCAAGCACCTGCCTGTAGAATTTCACGGCAGTGTCCTCGCCGCGCATTTCGACAACCGGCGCCATATAAAAATACTGGTCGAACGCGGAGATAGGGGAAGGCCTGTGCTTGCACAGCTCTATAATCTCGTTCCACAGGAGAATGGCGTCCCTCGTGGACTCGCCGGTCTTTATGAATTGCTCCGGCGTGATGCTCTTTCCGGCAATTCTCTGAGCCACTTCAACCGCGTAATCGAGTTGTTTCTTCACGTATTCAATCTGGTGCGAGGTCACCTCGTCGTAAATGAAAGGCGTGTCTATGACGACGAGGGGAACCTTGAAATGATCGGCCAGCACATGGTACCAGTACAGCACGGTCTGGCAGATGTTGGTGCAGCATAGAAGCAGATCGGGCTTCGGAAGCTTTCCCACCGGTGTTTTCCCGGAGATCATCGAACCGATATCCCCCCGCGCATACGAGCACAGATCGCGGCTGTAACCCTGGCCCTCGGCGATGTCGCTGAGTTCGACACATTTCCTGCGCGAACCGCACAGGACTGCGTGGTTTTCGGGATACAGCGTAAAATATCCCAGCGCCTTGAGCATCTCGACGGGCGCACCCGACGTTACCCACGCAACCTTCTTATAGCCATTGGCATAGCGGCCCTGAAGGTAGTGAGTGCTGACGAGCTCTTTCAGGTACGGCACGGATTTAAGCAGAGGTGCGAGATTCGGGTTCTGTTTGGCGTAGGGTTTACTCATCTTCCGTTCGTCCTTAAGCCTTTGAAAGCGCAGATACGCTTTACCCAGGACGTTGACATTCAAATTATAAGAGACAGCGTTGAATAACCTCATGAGATCACCTCCTTGAATGCTTCAAGACGGGTTACGACCTGTCCCGAAAGCGGATCGCCTATCTCCACTTCAACCATAACGGATGGAATTCCCGCATCCTCGAGGCCTTTCTGCAGGGCGGGATAGTAGAATTGCTCCGGCTCACAGAATTTCACGTAATAGAAAATCACACCCCGTGCTTTGCTTTCCCTCGTGAGATTGATGAGATATTTCAGCCTGTCCTCAAAAAGGCTGCCCCGTGTCGAATCCGGCGGACCGTTTATGATCATTTCGGCCATTCTCATCCAGGGATCCACGCTGACACCCGGGCTGTATATGCGCCTTCCGGTTGTCAGCAGGTCATCGCCGACAACAGACAAGCCTATGTCGTTCAGGGAATTAAACAAGTCCATCGGCTCCGGAATGATGCCGGATATGACAACCGGTATCTCTTTGCCGTTTTGCCTTTTTGCCGTTGCGAGGAAATCCTCAGCCGTGCGGATGAATGCGCCCGCGGGAAGGTATTCTCTGCTCCTGATAATCTCATAGAATTCCCTGTCCGTGCATGACAATTGCCCGCGCTGTTTAAACATCCCCCCGACTACGGCGTTTGACCTGTCCTCTTCATCAATGAGGTTTTTCAGATCGCCTTCGTTTAACTTCTTTCCCGTTATCTCCGAGATCCTTCCCGATAATATCTTCAACTCGCTTGCAAAAAAGTTAATATCGATATCACGGCTGCCACGGGGAACGTACAGCGTCAAAACGGGTTTTTTTTGCGGCAGATAGTTCAGCATAATGCTTCCCAGCCCCTGAAGGGTATCGCAGCAATGAGGAACGACTATCATGTCCACCCCGTCAAGGCCGCCGGCGAGGAAAAAAGACAGGCCGTTGCGGATTACACAGCATGTATATGTCTGCATGTGCTCCTCCCAAAGATGCGGGTCCGCCTTTGGAGGCCCCCATACCTCGACAGGCAGAACATTGTATGCCCTGAAAAGCGGACGCGGATAGTGTATCGGAAACACGGCGGCCGTAAATCCGCCTGCATCCTTGTGGTCTTTCATGACCTTTTGTCTGGAAGGAATATTTATATCCATGTCATCTCCTATTAAAAAATATCCGATTAATTTATAAGGCGTCTGTTTTTAGTACTTTTACTTAGCAAATTCAATGCCAAATCATAACAATTCGATATTACTATGTAATTAATGTGCCATTTTTTTTCGCGTGAAAACATGTTGCAATGTGCAAGAGAACCGCATATAAATTTTATCAGGGAAGAAAAAAATGGACATTCTTGAAAAATATCTGAAGAAAAATATCGATGTTCTGCTGGATTGTATTGACGATGCTATTTTAATCGTCGATCCTGAAGCCAACATCCTCAAGTACAATGAAGCTTTTCGCAGACTGACAGGTCTTCCGGATAATTCGTTTACAGGCATGAATCTCAAAGACATCATGGAGCAAGGGTGGTTAAAAGAATCAGCCGCTCTCAAGTCCCTGGAAGTTAAAAATAAAATCGACATGAACCTGACCTATGAAACAGGACAAACGGCTACCTGGACTTATATCCCGATATTTGACGATCAGGGAAAACTTGTTTTGACTGTGGGAACCGGCCGGGATGTGACAAAACTGGTAACCCTGGAAAAAAAGCTGAAGATATCTGAAACCATCTTATCGCAGTATGAGGGCAGAATCCTCAGTGTGGCTGGAGGCGCAGGCGATGTTGAAATCATACACGCAAGTTTTGCCATGCAGCAAGTCATTCGTATAGGATGGAAAGCGGCCGCCACTTCTTCTCCCGTATTAATTTGGGGAGAAACAGGCGTCGGTAAAGAAATCGCGGCCAGTTCCATCCACAAGGCAAGCTCGCGCAGCAACAAACCTTTTATTGCCATCAACTGTGCTTCCATACCGCATGAACTTCTGGAAGCAGAATTCTTCGGTTATGAGGAAGGTTCATTTACGGGCGCTAAAAAGAGCGGTAAAAAGGGAATTCTGGAAGAGGCACACGAAGGAACTTTGTTTTTGGATGAAATCGGTGAATTGCCATTGAACATGCAAAGTAAACTGCTGCGATTCCTTCAGGAAGGTCAATTCAAGAAAATCGGCAGTAACAAAACGCAGTCAGTCGACGTCCGCATCATTTGCGCCACGAATCTTACTTTGGACCAACTCATGAACAGTAAGCATTTTCGACAGGACCTTTTTTACAGGATAGCGGTGATTCCCATTTTTATCCCGCCTCTGAGGGACAGAAAAGAAGATATTCAACCTTTGATTCAGTATTTCATAAAAACTTTCAATAAAAAATATAAAACAAACATTTCGATTCCCGCCAGGTTGATGAAACGGCTCAATTCCTACGAATGGCCGGGTAACGTTCGGGAATTAAAAAATGTTATAGAGCGGATGGCCATTATTTTTGCGTCTCAGGAATTGAACGAAGAGGATTTGGAGTTGGTCCTGAACATTAAATCCAGCCAGGATAAAAACAGTCACGATTTTCCCGCACCCGGGCAGACTGCGGCGGTATTGCCATCTTCGTTGTCCAAAGCTGTTGAACAGTTTGAGGAAAAATGGATCAGGCAAGCGTATCAAAAGACGGGCAGCATTGTAGCGGCCGCAAAAGCCCTGGGCATCAATCCATCAACTATTCACCGCAAATTAAAAAAAGGCGTACTGAGGCTTGATTGACTTTTATGCTCTGTTGCATTGTGCAACAGGACTCTTGCATAATGAATCACCGCCTCTTCTATAAGTGGACGGCTCCTTCTTACCGAGAAATTGTTTTTCTGATCCAGCCAGCCCGTACTACACTTCGATTGGTAATCGTCAAGAAAAAATGCAGAACTCTGATTCAAAATGTGTTACAAGTTCCAGCGTCAGTTTACAACTGTACGCTGACAAGAAAAAATAAAGGGAGCAAAAAATGAACTCGACCGATAAACAGCATCGTTCTATTCTACAGAGAATCGCCCGGAAAGTGATGCTTGAGAAAGGCTTGCTCCCGGAGTTTTCCGGTGATGCACTCTCTGAACTGGACAAAATTCTTACTCCTGCAACAATTGACCATGAACAGGTTCGTGACCTTAGAAATCTTTTATGGGCTTCAATTGATAATGATGATTCACTGGACCTGGATCAGCTCACGGTTGCCGAAATGATGCCCGGAGATGAAGTAAAGGTTCTTGTTGCCGTAGCTGATGTCGACTCGATCGTTAAGAGCAAATCAGCGATTGATGCTCATGCACAACACAATACAACCTCTGTATATACAGCTGCCGAGATATTCCCGATGCTTCCCGAAAAACTTTCCACCAACCTCACTTCATTGAACTTTAATGAGGATCGACCGGCAATCGTCATCGAGATGGTAATGGGTTCAGACGGCTCTCTGAAAGCGTCGGATATCTATAAGGCCCTTGTCCGCAATCATGCAAAACTCGCATATAATAGTGTTGCGGCGTGGCTGGAAGGGAAAGGGATTGTGCCTGAGGCTGTTTCTGCCGTAAATGGACTTGCCGACAATTTGCACATGCAGGATCAGGCGGCACAAAGCATGAAAAGCCTGCGGCACACTCACGGAGCTCTGCGTCTTGAAACCATTGAGACGAAACCGATATTCAAAGGAGATGAAATTTGCGATCTCGAAGAAGAAAAAAAGAACCGCGCAAAGGACATTATTGAGGATTTCATGATAGGGGCAAACGGTGTGACCGCACGGTATCTTTCGTCAAAACAAATCCCTTCTATACGCCGTATAGTCCGCACCCCAAAACGATGGGAACGAATTGTCGAGCTCGCTGATGAACACGGGTTCAAGCTTCCTCATGATCCGGATGCAAAAGCGCTGGACGAGTTTTTGATGAAAGAGAAAAAAAACGATCCACTAAGATTTCCTGACCTCTCACTCTCAATTATCAAACTGATGGGAGCCGGTGAATACGTTGCAGAACTTCCGGGAGACACTTCGCCTGGACACTTTGGTCTTGCTGTCAGAGATTACACGCATTCTACGGCCCCTAATCGTCGATATATCGATCTTATTACAGAACGCTTAGTGAAGGCAGCCATAGAAGGCAAATCCCTGCCCTATAGCAATAATGAACTGGAAGTTCTGGCTCAGCATTGCACAGAGGGCGAAGATGCCGCCAATAAAGTGGAACGACAGGTCAGTAAATCGGCTGCGGCAATTCTTTTAGAATCCAGAATTGGTGAACGTTTCGATGCAATTGTAACCGGCGCGGCTTCCAAGGGCACATGGGTCCGTATTCTGAACCCTCCCATTGAAGGAAAACTGATATATGGTTTTGAAGGTATCGACGTGGGCCACAGGATTCGAGTGCAGCTGATACACACCGATGTGGAGAAGGGATTCATAGATTTCAAAAGAATCGGCTGATTGTTGTGCATGAAATACGGTACAGAAAAAATAAATGCCGCACAGTCAGCAAATTCATTCTGTTCGGAACAATATCGAATTGGAAAACCATAAAACAGCAAAAACCCCCTCAATCTATATTGACTTGAGGGGGCATGTAACAAACAGATCATATGTTTGTTGTAGCGATTATATCCGTTTTTCCATTTCCTGCGCTCTATATTTTTGTGTTACTTCTTAGCTAACAAATGTTTTCACTGCTTCAATAACCGGAATGATTCTATTGAGCTGCCGGTGTAATAAGCCGTTAATACTTAATCCTTTTAATGCTTCATCTCATCCGCTGTTTTTTTATGGTCTTTTTTATCCATCTTCTTTTCGTGTTTTTTCTCACCCATCTTCATCATGCACATCTTCTGCATATTCTTA